>CAMWLA010000036.1 GCA_947174975.1 uncultured Clostridia bacterium
GTATATATGAATCTTTATTAATAATTACTTTACAATGAACTGGATTTGTATCACTCAGATTAATGTCGCCGGTATATTCAAACAGATAATCTTTTGATGCATCAATATCATAAGTTTTCAATATATCTTGAAGTACGATATTTCCATTTCTTCCAAAACAATCATAATAACTTTCATTGATTAAAATTTTATGTTCTTCCATTTTAATTCTCCTTTGTTTATTAATCTAAATCAATAGCGTCGTTGCTTTCAAGCATACGCATAAATTGTTCTTCGTTAATTATCTTGATATGGTGTCCTTCGGCTTGCAAGGCTTCAGCAGCCTTTGTTTTTGTGGACGTACGGTTGTCAGCGTTGACAAGAATATCTACTTTTGAGCTGACTCCGGATTTGATTATCCCGCCGCGTTCTACAACTATAGCAAGCGCTTGTTCGCGCGTCATAGTTTTAAACTCGCCAGTGATAACAAACGTCTTTCCTTCGAAGTCTGCATCCGTTTCTTCGTTAACGGCGGTGGAGGCGGCTATTTCATTCACATTTACTTTATTGAAATGCTTGAATTCTGTAACTGCTTGAAGTTTTACGTCATCATAATTTTTTAAGTAAGAGCTGTTGCTTCTTAAAAAAGATGCGGCAGATTTAAAGCGTGATTTTGCCACGTTGCATATAATCAGCTGAGCTGCTGCTTCGGCATCTGCAAGGGCGTTATGGTGATTGTCAAGAGTAATGCCGAAGTATTCGCATCTTGCATCCAATGACTTGCGAACGTTAGCGCCGGCGGGTATTGAATAGCTACTTACTGCAATAGTGTTGACGTATTCGAAATGCGGCTGGGGTAAATTGTAGTGGTTAAGCGTTGCTTTCAGAACGCTCATATCAAAGCTTGCGTTATGGGCCGCAAGGTATGTATTTTTGAAAAGATGTTTAATCTTTTCCCAAACGGCGGGGAAGGTGTCGGCATTTGCCGTATCAGCGGGAGTGATATGGTGAATTGCTATATTATCATTTGTGTAGTAATTGCGCGGAGGTTGTATCAGATAATACAGCTTGTCTATAATTTCGTTACCTTTAATAACAGCTATTCCTATTGAACAAGCGCTTGTAAAAGAGTGGTTTGCTGTTTCGAAGTCAATGACCGTTACTGTATCTATTGATTTATTGCTTTCGGTCGGTATGGGAACCGCACCGCTGATTTCTTTTTCGTTATCACTAATATTACTATTTAACTTGCTTTGTTCTGTTTTTACGGGTTCATCTTCTTGCTGCTTTGCTTTCTCGGCTTCCACATGTTTAGCTTGTTCTTCGGAAGCGGCTTTTTCTTTGTCTTTTTTTTCTGCAATAAATGCCAACGCTAAAAATACTATAGCGATTAAAAGTAATACTCCGCCGACAATAAGCTGATCAAAATAGAAACATATAGAAGCTGCAATAGCGGGAATTATACAAAACAATGAGCGAACTATCTTGTTTAAATTGTAAAACCAATTCATAGGTACCTCTTAAAATTTTGCTCTTAATTCAATCATTTTTCCAAGAATGCGGACCGGTTTGTCGGCGCATTCTTTTTTTGTGTAAAAAATCGGGTCAAAGGCGGGATTGAGAGGGAGCAACCATATTCCGTTATTGTCTAACTTAACTCGCTTAAGAGTCGCGCTGTCGCCGTTTACCATAACCGCCGCTATATCTCCGTTTTCAACGGTTTCTTGACGACGAATAATTACGACGTCACCGTTCTGTATGCGCGGTGCCATAGAATCACCTTTAATGGAAAGCGCTAGAAATTCTCCGGACGCGGCAAGTTCGGGCGTGATTTCCTCAAAATCGATAATATCTTCAATAGCTTCGATAGGTATACCCGCTGCGATTTCACCGTAGACGGGTATTTTCACGCCGCGCCCTTGTTGAACGTTGGCAGTTACATCGCGCCCAAGTATATAGTCAACGCTTACATTGAAGTAATCGGCAAGCTTATTGAGTGCTTCTTGGTCTGGTTGCCATTTATCAAGTTCCCAACCAGATAAATTTGCTTGGGTAACAGATAACATTTTGGCGAGCTTTTCTTGGGTAAGTCCAGCTTGTTTACGCAGTTCTTTAATTCTGTTCATTTATCACCATAATAAAAGATTTTCTTATATTATACAAGAAAATATAAGAAATCTCAATATTTTTACTTGAATTATTTACAAGAAATTCTTTTAAAATGGTTGACAACAAGAAAATCTTGTATTAGAATATAAGAAAAACTTGTAAAAGGTGCGATATGAAACAATTACTTAACGATGCAAATATTACGCAAGTCGAATTAGCAAAGAAATTAAATGTCACTCAAAGTCTTATAAGTCAATGGGTACGTGGAATATGTGAGCCAAAGATTGAACAGCTGCCAACTATTGCTAAAATACTTGGCGTTTCAGTAGAAAAGGTAATTGACTGTTTCAAACCGATGGAATAAATAGCGAATTTGATTGTTAGCAAAAAGGACAATAAAAAAGCTCCCTTGTGGGGGAACACAGAGGAGCCTAGTCAGATTATTTGTTGATTTCGGTAAGAGCCTCGTAAACTGCTTTAATAAAGTTCTTTATAAGTCCAGTGGATGAGCCATTTAATAAATTGTTGTGTTCGTAGCTACTGCTTACGGCGCTTTTAACGATTTCAACGGTATCCTTATAAACTTGTTCTTTGGGTACCATATGTAACCTCCTTATTTTATTTTTATATAATTTCGACTTTAATTATTTAATAACACATTCATTTAAACATTAAACAATGGGAGCATTAGCTATGGGCAGAAAATTAGGCGGTAAAAACGGAACAAAATTAATTGAAGAAGAACAGCCGACGTTGATTACGGTCGATGAGCGCAACAGTTTACCCGACATTTTTACGAGTATAGCAAAGGACTTTATATCCATTAAAGATATAGAAAGCGCCTCGGGCCTTTCTTATCAGCAATGCGCGAAGATAGTCAGAGAGATAAAGGCGGTGTCGGATATTTTCCATATTGCGGGTTACGTGCATAGGACCGACTACTTCGTTTATCTTTCCCGCCGTTTCGCTTGTGTTAAGGCAAGTGCAGAAGGGGGCTGCAATGATTAAGTTTGTCAAAGGTACAAAAATTATAGTTCAAGTATTTACGGGACTTGAACTTAGCGGGAATATAAACGACGTTATGAATACGCTTCATAATCTATCTTACATATTTAGGAACTGCCGTGTTAGCGGAATAAGCAAGCAAGAATTTACGGATGCGGTCAAAGTAATTATGACTATTAAAGAGTTAAAAACCAAAACCCAGTCACGGAGGCGGCTATGAAATGGAAAAAAAGAGCATCGGACTGGTGGTGGGCGCAAGGTAAGTTTGTTGTATTTTCGCTGTTCCGAGAACATGGCGTATGGAAAGGCTATTGCAAACTTTCTGACGGTAAATGTTTTAATTTACCTTGGCGCAGATCCTTAAACGAAATGAAAGAACTTTGCGAAAACAATGTGCACTGGGAGGATAAAGAATGAATGTTGTAATTGACCGAAGCATTATCGGGCAGACGGTCTGTTATCTTGAACGAAGTATGGTTTCAGATAAGATGGTATGCCACAAGCATAAAGTAACGGGATATATGGTTGACAAGGATGAAGACGGAATAGGGGCGCGTGTCCGGTTAGATAATGGTAAATGGATAAAACCGAAAGATCTATTCTATCCAGAAGAAGAGGGGCTTGCTCGCAAACATCTTGAAGAAAAATTAAATAAAAAAGTGAATTAAGGTGAGCAAATGAAAACAAAAGGCTATCAAGATAATTTTACAAAAGAATTGATTGTCGATTTCTTTGCCGGCGGGGGCGGTGCAAGTATCGGGATAGAGCTTGCACCGGTCGACCTATAGATATAGCTGTAAATCACGATCCCGATGCGATTGCTATGCACTCTGTGAATCACCCTTATACTAACCATTATCAAGAAGACGTGTTCGCTATTAATCCCGAAGAAACTACGGGAGGCAGACCCGTCGGCATAATGTGGGCGTCGCCCGATTGTAAGCATTTTTCAAAAGCAAAAGGCGGTGCACCAGTCGAGAAGAAAATCCGCGGATTATCGTGGGTGGTTCTGCGTTGGGCTATGTCAAGCGTTTCTCCCCGCTGCATCTTTATGGAGAACGTAGAGGAAATTCAAACGTGGGGTCCGCTTATTGAAGTAGACGGCAAGATGCGCCCCGATCCGATGAGAGCGGGAGAGACGTTCAAAGGTTTTATGTCTATGCTGACAACTGGTATCAGTAAGGACCATCCCGCCTTTGCGGAAGCGTGTGAGTTTTTGAAAATTGCGCCGGACAGCATTCAAGCGGGTAAGCTTATTAAAGGGCTTGGTTACAAAGCCGAGTGGAACGTTTTGAAAGCTTGCGACTATGGTGCGCCTACTATTCGTAAACGGTTTTATATGATTGCAAGGCGCGACGGCTTGCCTATCGTATGGCCTAAGCCTACACACGGTAAAGGTGAAGGTTTGAAACCTTACAGAACCGCCGCCGAGTGTATAGATTGGTCAATTCCTTGCCCTTCGATATTCGGTAGGAAGAAAGAGCTGGCAGTCAACACACAGCGCAGAATCGCCCGCGGACTTGATAAATTTGTTATCAAAAATCCGCAGCCGTTCATTATGCAGATGAACTTTGAGAACCCGCCCCAGAATATTAACAAGCCATTGTCAACGCATACGGCCGTAAATAAACATTATGTGGCACAACCAAAGATTCAGCCTTACATAATGAGCAATAACACAAACAACGCTCAGCATTCGACGAAAGAACCTTTGCCGACGGTTACAACTGGTAACAGAAATTTTGTATGTATGCCTTCGTTTATACAGTATCACTCGGAGCAGTCGGAAAGAGAAGTTCGCGGACAAAAAGCGAACGAGCCGATAATGACGGTGGACGGCTCGCCGAGGTATGGCATAAACGCTTGTTATATTTCAAAGTATTTTAGTGGAGAACAGCAGAAAGGCGCCGATATAAAAGAACCTTTGCCGGCTATTACGTCGATAGACCATAACGCGGTAGTTGCAGCGAATATCGTCCATTATTACGGCGGCGCAGACCACGCAAGTAAAGCGGATAATCCTTTGCCGACAATAACGGTAGAACCGCGGCATTATCTTACTGAGAGCCATCTTTGCGTATTGCGTAACAATATGGACTGCAAGTCACTGAAGGAGCCTATGCCGACACTTACGACGTCGGCGGGACATATGGCTCAAATCGTGTCGTATATTCAGAAGTTGGACAGTACTCAAGACTTAATGAACTGGCCGAAGGTGCGTAAGCTTCTCAATGATTATGACGGTTATAACATAGCCGACGACGAAATTCTGATTATCGAAATTAACGGCGTTCAGCACTTTATAGCGGATATTGGTATGCGCATGCTAAAAGCAAAAGAGCTTAAACTCGCTCAAGGTTTCCCCGATGATTACATTATCGACATAGAGCCTTATATCGGCAAGAAATACAGCGAAGCGAAGCAAATTGCAAGGCTTGGGAATGCCGTTTGCCCGCCGGTTGCTACGGCGCTCATTCGGGAGAACTGCGCGGATATGGCTTACAGAAAACCGCTTAAAACGGTGGCAGAATTAGAAACTGCAATGTGCGGTTGAGGGAACATATGCCAAGTAAAGATGAATTAAGAATTTTGCAAGCTCTTGACCTTGAAACCAAAATAATGAAAACCAAACAGCGTATTCGTGAGTGGATTAATTACTATGGCACTGACGGAGTTTATGTTTCGTTCAGCGGTGGAAAGGATAGCACGGTGCTTTTACATATCGTTCGTCAAATGTATCCAGATATTGAAGCGGTGTTTGTAGATACTGGACTTGAATATCCCGAAATAAGGTCTTTTGTAAAGTCGTTTGATAATGTAACAATACTTCGACCGAAAATGCGGTTTGACGAGGTTATACGCCAATACGGTTATCCGTTTATTGGAAAGAAACAAGCAGATACGATTCACGGCGCAAGAAATAGTTTGCGTAAAGGCGTTTATTCTTTGCGCCTTATGGAAATGGGCATTTCGATAGAAGAAGCGACAGAAATAGGACTTAAGTTGCCGAGTGAAGAAATGCTAAATAGATATACGGCAGCTTGTAAAAACTCAAAGTATGTAATGCCAAAATATAAACCACTTCTGTTTGAAATCGATTTTGATATTTCTCCATACTGCTGCAACATAATGAAGAAATCACCAATGTATGTTTTTCAAAAACAGAATCATAAAGTCCCCATAACAGCTCAAATGGCAGAAGAAAGCATGTTGCGCGAAGCGGCGTGGTTGAAGTACGGCTGTAACGCTTTTGAAGCAAAACACAAAATAAGCAATCCTATGGGTTTTTGGACTGAACAAGATGTGTTGCTCTACATAAAGCGTTACGGATTGACAATAGCAAGCGTTTATGGCGATATAGTTTATAAAACTCGTTTTGGTTTGATATATGAAGATTGCTTGTGTGATACGGATTGTAAACTTTGCACAACAGCTTGTGATAGAACGGGGTGCGTATACTGCTCATTCGGTGCGCAAGAAGAAAAAGGCGAAAGCCGTTTTGAGCGCTTAAAGAAAACGCACCCTCGTCAATACGAATACTGTATGGGCGGTGGTGCTTACGATACAGACGGCTTATGGAAACCCACAAAAGAGGGGCTGGGTATGGCCCACTGCATTGACGAGTTAAATAAAATCTACGGACCGAATTTTATTAGATATTAAGGAGGCTTTGGAAATGAAATACGCACGCGGTACGCCGATAAGCTGGCTTATATCTTGTCCAGCAAGCGACTGTAATTTTAAAGCAAATTTAAAAAGAGCAAGTATGTCGGAACTGAAGCTTGCACTTGAGGAAATACCCCAAAAGGGGAATAAGACGAAACGCGCCGCAATAGAGGGCGAGATAAAGCGGAGGAATAGATGAAAGCTGTTTTAATATCAATTCAGCCTTATTATGTGTTTTTAATAATCGCACGGCTTATGGGGTGGAACATTCCGCAAGAAAAGACGGTAGAAGTTAGAAAAGACTATCCGAAAGACAATGCATGGAATAAAGAAGTACGTATTTATTGCAGTAAGAACAGTAAGTCATTCAAGCGCATACCAAAGCAGTATCAGCCATTTATGAAGAAGCTTTTAGGCAAAGTTATCGGCGAGTTTGTGTGCGATAGGATAGACGAATATCACACGGAATTTTACGCGGAAGATAATGTTTACCAAGAAATTCGCAGAGTTTGGTTAGACCCCGACTATGATTATCCTTACGAGGATTTTGAAATTATCGCATCCAACGATGCAGAGAATTTGGGCGACAATCAATTATTAAGAGATAGTAGTTTATCGCTCTATGAGTTAAAGCAATATGTAGGCTACGGCTGGGGTAGAGTTTTTGGCTGGCACATTTCTGACCTTAAAATCTATGACAAACCGAAAGAGTTGGGAGAGTTTAAATATCCTTGTCGGCGCGGTTATAACGACATAAACAATGCGTGGTGCTATCGAGAACGCGGGTTAAGGCTTACTATGTGCAAATACAACGATATGAAAAATAGTCGTTGCAGCGCATATCTTACCCGCCCGCCGCAGTCGTGGTGCTATGTGGAGGGATAAAATGGAAAGGTTAACAAAATCAAGGGGCGGTAAATTTGGTGGTTTTATAGAGCCGGACGGACGCGAGCGAAACTATCTTCCGCCCGAAAGAATTGGCGTATTGCTTGACCGTCTTACGGAACTCGAAGACAATCTCGAAAGCGGGCAGTTGGTGGAGTTGCCGTGCAAAATACACGACAAGCTCTTTACTCATAAAAAGGTTTTCGGTAAATGGCAAATTGAAGAACTTGAATGCTGGGGTTTTCATTCCGACGGTAGAAATATCTTATTTATTGACTGTCAGAACGCAATAACAGCATCGTCCAACAGCTTACGGGCATTTAGGGTTGAAGATTTTGGCAAGGTAGTTTTTACAGACAAAACCCAAGCCGAAGCCCACTTGAAAGAATTGAAGGAGGGAATATGACAAAAGCTGAAAGAGAAATGGTTTTGTACCTAATTTATGACGGTGGTGCGGACTGCTGTCAGAAATGTATTCATTTAAATAAACCGAGTTGTGGACGTTATGTTTCGCCGACGGATTATAGCAAAGATTGTAGTGATGATTATTGTATTGACGGAATGGCTAAGTTTTTTGAAAAGCATTCACTGACAATGAATTATGCAGAAATAGTAAAAACGGATAGATTAACGCAATGGACAGAAAAGGGCGCAAGTCTTATTTTGGGTGAACCTAAAAGTCAAGCGGAAGCGACCGAAGTTTTAAAGAAGCAATTCAAAACGGCTTGTAACCGTCTTGCCGAATTTGAGGACAAGCTCGAAAGCGGGCAATTAAAAGTGTTGCCTTGTAGCGTTGGCGATACCGTTTATACGCCTTATTGCGGCGCATACTCTTGGATAGTATTTAGGATCGATATTTATAAAGAAAGAACCCTTGTTCGATTGGGAAATTCGGGTACGGAAGATTACTGTAACGTAGATTTAGATAGCTTGGGGAAAGACTGGTTTCTTACAAAAGAAGAAGCGGAACACGAGTATGAAAACCGACTAAAAGCATTGGAGCAAAAACAATAAAAAAATACCTTTCATCTCTCGGAAAGATGAAAGGTATAGCCATATAACCATTGCCGACTAAGACAAAAGTTTACTATTACATTATATATTAATAGCGAAAATTTGTCAATAAAATCAGCCCTTACGGCGGGGCTTTAAGAGCTTGTAAATGATATTAATTTATCAACCGTTTGAGAGAACGAAAGGAGATTAAAACTATGAGACAAATTTATCGTGAAAAATATTTTGTGTGCGGTGATTACAAAGAAGTGTACATATATCCTTGCTATTCACAGACAACTAAGAAAGGGTGCAGACATTCAAAAGCAAAGCCGACAACGGAAGCACAAAAAAAATTAAATAAGCGCATAACACAAAATAAGCTCATACGTCTACTTAATGCAAACTTCACTGCGGACGATTTATCTTTCGATTTAACTTATGCAGAAGAGAATCATCCCGACAGTGACAAGCAAGCCTTATCTGACGTGAAGAATTTTTTGCGGAGATTAGCACGCTTGCGCAAAAATAAGGGCTTGCCGGAATTAAAGTACATATACGTTCCAGCAAAGGGAACGAAGAGCGGAAGGTATCATCATCACTTAGTGCTTAACGGCGGAGTAAGCATACAAGAGCTTGCAAAACTTTGGGGCCTTGGATATACGGATGCGGCAGCTTTGCAGTTCAATGAAACGGGACTAATACAAAAGGGGTGCTATCTTTTAAAACAGAATGCGATTACTTGCCACGGGTTCTGTGCATCGCGCAATCTTATTCAGCCGCAACCGACGGTGCGTGACGGAAGATTTTCGCAACGTAAAATGTACGAATTAAGTCAAGCGCTTGATGATCGTCAAGAATATGCTAAGCTTTATGAGGGCTTTACGCTAGCTGAAGCAAGCAGTTTTTACAATGAAGGCAACAGTAGCTTCTACATTTGCGTAAGGTTGTACAAAAATGATGCAACTTTCAACGGCGCAATTAGAAAGCGTCGGAGGGAATAATTTGGTGAAAATAATTTTGCAGTCAAATGCAAGGAGGTAAGAGGTGGATAACAGAAAACGACTGAGAGAATATTTGAAAGGATACCGTATGTGGCAAGCGCAAGCACGCGATATTGAACGGGCACTTTCCGGCGGAGAAGTACTTGAGTCCTTGCGGGGTTTACTGGCTAATTCAAAGAGCGAATTTATCGGGAAGTGTCATAATGTGCAGATTATTCTCGGTTACGCTAAATCGGATTTGGAGAGGCGAATTCTGCATATGCTTTACATAAGCGGAAAGAGTATGAAGCACGTGGCGCGCGAACTGGGATATAGCTACGGCTATTGTGCCAATATAGAGCTGAAGGCGATAAGTCGAATGAGCATAGACGTTGAAATTATGCGGCT
>CAMWLA010000037.1 GCA_947174975.1 uncultured Clostridia bacterium
ATGAAGTATGGTTATGGACGAAATTTCTCTCTGTGTAATGACAAGGGAGCTTTGTCATCAGTTATATTCGGGTTGGGATAACGACCCTTTGATATATGCGGATATGAAATTGTTTGCGGCATACAAATATGATAAAAATGCTGTAAATAAATATTTTGATGCAAAACAAAATCCATCCCTTATTCTTTTTGCAATAATGAAAGGTGAAAGCCCGATAGGCGAATTGCAATTAAAACAAATAGATATGACTTATAAGGAGTGTACGTTAAGTATTCACTTGAAAAATGATGCGGTAAAAGGCAAGGGGTACGGTACCCGCGCAGAGCAGTTGGCTGTACAGTACGCATTTGATATGTTGGGTATTGTTGCTGTAAACGCTGATACTATTGAAAAAAACACACGTAGTCAACACGTACTTGAAAAAGTCGGATTTCGGTTCATTAGAGAAGAAAACGGTTTTAAGTATTATAGATACGAGCGATAATGATATTTATAGGTTAAATAATGGACGAAAAGGAATTATTAAAACTATCCGTCGGGGAATTAATAGATTTAGGCATTTGTCCCACGTGTTTCAACAGAGCGCATAACGGTGCACTGTACGGCGATATGACGGATAAAATGCTTTATGAAGATGACAATATAGAATGTTTTTTTGTTAGTAGTCCGAGGGCGGAAGGTCATATATGTATTTCCACGATAGAACACTACCACGATATGAGCGAAGCCCCGGATAATATCAACGAAAAAATTATACGGTTCGCAAAACAATTTATGATGATTTTGAAAGAGGTATACAACTGCGAAAGGGTTTATCTTTGCAGTATGTGCGACGGACCCAATAATCATTTTCACGTTCAGTTGATACCCAGATACAGTCATGAAAAGAGGGGGAGCAACAATTTTGTAAAACCAAGAAAAACTTACGTCTATGACGAAAAAAAGTTCGTTAAAATAAAAAAAATGATAGAAGGATATGCAAGTTATGAAAAAGGTGAAATTTAATTTTTTAATTGCGTTACTACTTATTGCAAGCTTATTTTGCGAAATATTTTTTACAGCTTGCTTTAACGACAAGCCCGACAACTCGGGGAACGGAGGCAGCGATAAAAACGAAGTGATAGAGCAGAAAGATAACCGCATATTCAAGTTTGCAGAATACGTCGGAACAATTTCAAACCCCGGTATAGGCTACACTGCAACAGATTGGTATCACACAAAAGTAGGTGAAACGTCGGTTCATTACAAGCAAGGCGATATCGTGCTGTTTTTCGTCGATTTAGGTCCGTTTTCTGCGGGTTCTAACGGCATTAAGGATGATGCGGGCAATTATACCGAGGGCGTTGATTACGACTTGGACGAACCGTTTTTCAACGCGCTTCGCGCAAGTTTCGAAAACTGCCGAAACAACGGTTCAACGATTGCCGTCCGCTTCAGATACGACGAGAACGGTAAAAGCAACCCCGAACCTAAAACCTTTGAACAAGTTTTAAAGCACGTTTCTCAGATTAAGGAAAGCGGAATTTTAGAGGACTATAAAGATATATTGATGTTCGTCGAAAGCGGGTTTGTAGGTCAATGGGGCGAACAACACGGCGGAAAATATACCACAGTCGATTATAAAGCAAGGCTTTTGGAAGCGATGCTTGACTGCGTTCCGTCGCCTATTCCCGTAACGGTGCGCACGCCCGATATATTTGCAAAGTACGTAGGTATCGAGCGGAATAAGCTTGCCGAATACGTTGCAGAAGAGGGCAGCGACGCATCGCGTGTCGGGCTGTATAACGACGGTTATATGGGCTCGAATAGCGATTTAGGAACATATGCGAACCGTGAAATCGAAACGCAGTGGCTCGGTAATCAAACATTTACTTCGTACTTCGGCGGAGAATTTTCGGGCAATATCGATTTTGCCAAGAAATACGACAACTATTTACCCGAAAACTGCATTCCCGAAATGTATAAAACGCATTTAAGCTACATAAACGGCAACATTTTTCAGCTTTACAAGGACTATACGTTTGATAAAAATTACGACGTGGAGGGCTATGACAACTCGGCCTACTACGGTCAGACCGTATTTCAGTTTATCCGCGATCATTTGGGATACCGCTTAGTGTTGAAGGAGAGTAACGTTCCCAATTCGGTTGCACAAGGCGGTAATCTTAAATTTTCGTTTAAGATAACCAATAACGGCTTTGCAAACCCGATAAAAAAGCAGAAATGCGAAATTATCTTGGAAAAGGACGGGAAGTTCATAACGACGAAAGTCGAACTTGACCCTACGAAATGGTATTCCGGCGATAGCGTAACTTCGTAATTGAATTTAAAGCTTCCCGCATTTTTGGAAGCTGGCGAGTGGAAGATATATTTCAAAAGCTCGATAGGCGTTGACGGCTTTTCGCAGTACGGTTTCCGCTCTATCCGTTTTGCAAGTAATGACGTCTGGAACGAATCGCTGGACGCAAATTATCTCGGATACGTTGAAATAACCGAATCAAATGCTGTCGGTGACAATACTTTCGGTGAAGTCGGAAAAGATATGCAATATGCGCATTTATACAGCCTCGGCGGTAAAGTTGTTGCGGACGGTCAGATTTCCGACGGAGAGTGGACGGAGGATGATATAATAGCCGAAAACGGTCAATACAAATTGTACGCAAAAGCGGACGAGGAAAACTTGTATATTATGGCAGATATGCCCCATAATGCAAAATCGCCCGTGTTCAATTTCAGTGCAAAAAAGGACGGCAAATCTTATTGGCTCTATCAACAGTCCAACGGATTCATATACTTTAATCACGACAATGAAAAGGGACATTCGGGAATGATTATGAGATACAGCGATAATCTTTTCGAATTTAAAATTCCTTTTTATATGCTTGATATAGACAGTAGTTTGCAATTTAGCGAAATCAGCGTCAACGTTCAAGACAGTGGCGACGGCTGGAAAAGTACGGGGAACATTAAAACCACCGAAAGTTATACAGTAACCGCCGATTTCACCGTATTCAACTCTTTTGAAAAGCTTACCGTCAGTAAGGGCGGGGCCTATGAAACTGAGCTTGCGGCGGACGCGGATATCGCGAATGTGGTATGGTATGTCGACGGCGTTGAAATGCAAAACGGCAACTCTGCTTATTTCAAGCTTGAAAATATAGAAAACGACTGCACTGTCAGTGCAAAAATCATTACCGTAAACGGCACGGTAAAGGAAATAACCGTTGCGGAAATAAAATCTCTTTGACAAACGTTAAAATTTGTAATAAAATTTAAATGTAAAAATTTGGGAATAAGGAGAAAATATGAAAATATTGGTTACGGGCGGAGCGGGTTACATCGGCTCGCACACCGTTGCACAGCTTTGCGCGGACGGCTATGACGTTGCTATTTTAGACAATCTTTCTACTTCTAACGAAGAAAGCGTTAAAAGACTTAGAAAAATTACGGGGAAGAAACTTCCTTTATATAAAGTTGATATTCGCGATAAGGACAGCGTTCGCAAGGTTTTAAGAGATGAAAAAGTTGAAGCGATAATTCATTTTGCCGCATACTCGCTTGTCGGCGAAAGTATGACAAATCCGCTTAAATATTACGAAAACAACCTTTACGGCACCAAACAGCTTTTGGAAGCAATGGTAGAAGAAAAGGTAGATAAAATCGTATTCTCGTCCACTGCGGCAACCTACGGGGAACCTAAGAGTATCCCCATACTCGAAACGGACGAAACCAACCCTACGAACACCTACGGCGAAACCAAGCTTGCAATGGAAAAAATGTTCAAGTGGACGGCTAACGCGCATGGACTTAAATTCGTTTCTTTGCGCTATTTCAACGCTTGCGGTGCGCACGAATGCGGACTTATAGGTGAAGACCATAATCCCGAAACGCATTTAATTCCCATTATATTGCAAGCGGCTGCGGGAGTGAGGGAATGCATCAGTGTTTACGGCACCGACTATCCCACACGCGACGGCACTTGCGTAAGAGATTATATTCATGTTTACGACCTTGCAAAAGCACACGTTGCCGCTGTTAAATATCTATTGGACGGCGGAAAGAGCGATATATTCAACTTAGGCACGGAAATCGGTTCAACCGTAAAGGAAGTAATCAATGCGGCAATTAAAATCACGGGTAAAAACATAAAAGTCGTTTACGGCGAACGCCGTGCGGGCGATCCCGCGGTTTTAACTGCTTCCAACAAGAAAGCAAGGGAAGTACTTGGCTGGAAGCCCGAAAAGACTATGGAAGATATCATTTCTTCGGCTTGGAAGTGGCACAGCGGCAACCCCAAAGGATATAAGGGCTGATAGCCTGACTTTATGAATACTTGCATTGACTTAAAAAAACATTATAGCGTTGCGGGCGGTAAGCTTATTTGTTACACGATAGAATGCCCTACCGGTAACGAAAAGGAATGGCGCCGTCCCGCTGTAATTGTTGTGCCGGGAGGTGCTTACGAACACGTAAGCAAGCGCGAGGGGGCGCCCGTTGCGTGTCAGTTTCTTGCACGCGGGTTTCAAGCTTTCGTGCTTGAATATCTCACCGTTCACGATAACGTGCACTATCCCGAACAGCTTCACGAATTGGCTTCGGCTGTCGACTATTTAAAAACACATTCCGAAGAATTTCACATAAATAAGGACGAAATTTTTGTCGTCGGATTTTCCGAGGGCGGACATCTGACGGCAAATTTGGCGGTTGATTATTTAAATTTATCAAACGTCGGCAAAAAGCTTGACTGCAAGCCTACGGCGGTGGCGTTGGGCTATCCCGTCATAAGCACGGAATTCGGGCATACGCGCAGTCACGCAAATTTGCTTTTCGGGTTTGCGGACGCGGAAAAGCAAGCTTTATTAAACCGTCTTAACCTCGATAAAGCCGTAACAAAAAAGACTGTTCCCGCATTTATTTGGACAACTGCGGAGGATAGCACGGTTCCTGCAATCAACTCGTTAAAATTTGCTTCCGCACTTGCCGAAAATGGTGTAAAGTATGAACTGCACGTTTATCCCGAAACCGACCACGGCAGCTCTACTTGTGACTTTGAAGTAAACTGCGAACGTGTTGCATACAGAAAAAACGCGCAGTGGCTTCAAAACTGCGCGGAGTTTTTCCGTTTGTTCACGGTCGAAAAATATTGATTTTTATAGGTTGAGTTGTTATTTATTGGATTAATCAGATTGTGCTGACAACAAAAATTATGAAAAAAGGCTTCTCCTTTGCGGGGAAGCCTTTTTTGTGCCATTTATTGCGTTTACGGCATATACTGATACTACATATAGGTAACAGAAATGACTTTAAGCGTTTGCCTTATCGTAAAAGACGAACAGAAAGTTTTGAAAAGGTGCTTAAACTGCGTATCGAAATTTGCTGACGAAATAGTGATAGTGGATACGGGTTCAACCGATAAAACCGTAAAAATTGCAAAAGAGTTCACCGATAAGGTGTACTTTTTTAAATGGTGCGACGATTTTTCCGCCGCCCGTAATTATGCCTTTGATATGGCGACTTGCGACCTTTTGATGTGGCTTGACGCCGACGATATAATTACCGAAGAAAACTGCGTTAAAATTAACGAGCTTAAAAATTCGTTTGACGGATTCGATATGGCGGTATTGCCGTATGCCGCCGCATTCGACGGTGAAAAGCCGACTTTCGTTTATAACAGAGAAAGGATATTTAAGCGAGACAAGGGCTATCGATTTTTAGGCGAAGTGCACGAAGCCGTCGTGCCTTGCGGTAATATATATTATTCCGACGCCGTAATCTGCCATAAAAAAGAGAAAGAAAACGAACCGCTGAGGAATTTGCGCATACTGCAAAGAAAGATAGCTTCGGGTAAAGCGCTTGACGGGCGTGAAAAATTCTATTACGGCAGAGAGCTGCTGTTTAATAGAATGTACAAAGAATCAATTGCCGTGCTCGAAGATTTTTTACGAGGAAACGGTTGGTTCGTCAATAAAGCGGAAGCGTGTATAAATTTATATCAAGCTTATAAAGCTTTGGGCGAAGATGACAAGGCAATTTCTGCGCTCTTGCACAGTTTAGCGGTTTGTCCGCCTAACAGTCAAGTCTGCTGTATGCTCGGCGAATATTTTTTTAATAGGGGAGAATTAAATTTTTCAATCTATTGGTATGAAGCCGCGCTCAAAGCGGACAACGGCGAAAAAAGCGGAAGCTTTATCAATACCGATTACTGTGCTTTTATTCCCTATATGCAGTTATGCGTGCTTTACGACCGCCTTGGCGATAGAAAAAAAGCTTATGAGTGCAATTTAAAGGCGGGAGAAATCAAACCGCATAACGAAAACTATTTAAGTAACGTTAAATATTTTGGAAAACTCGGATTTTGAGGTAATATATGACAGATAAATTAATGGCAAAATTTTTTGCTTGCTGCGGCGGCTGCGGCGGCGGTAACAGAATGGTAAGAACGATATACCGTTTAACGGGCATTACGGGCCCCGTAGGACCTACCGGTCCGACCGGTCCTCGTGGTGAAGCCGGAACTGACGGTGCAACTGGTGCAACCGGTCCTCGTGGTACTAAGGGTGCCACTGGCGCGACTGGTGCAACTGGTGTAACCGGCCCGACCGGCCCTACCGGTCTTATAGGCCCCGTGGGCGCAACTGGCGCAACGGGTGAAGTCGGTCCTACCGGCCCGACCGGCGCGACTGGTGCGACGGGCGAAATCGGTCCTACCGGTGCAACTGGCGCAACGGGTGAAATCGGTCCTACCGGCCCTACCGGAGCGACGGGTGAAGTCGGTCCTACCGGCGCAACTGGTGCGACGGGCGAAATCGGTCCCACCGGCGCAACTGGTGCGACGGGTGAAATCGGTCCTACCGGCCCCACAGGTGCTACGGGTGCAACTGGCGCTACTGGCCCTGCAGGTACGATTACCCCCGCGGCGGCGGTTGCTGACGTGGAATCAACGCCTACGCCCGATGAAGTAGGTACAACGCTGAATGAATTGCTTGCATCTCTTCGTGCTGCCGGCTTCTTAGCAACTTAATTTTACAAATAAAAAACTCGGCGGGCTTTATTGCCCGCCGTTACTTTTTAGCTTAAAAATGAAATTTCCCTTATCGTAAATGCAATTGTTAAAATTACGCTCGTTAAAGCTTATCACCGTTTTTGCTTCGCATTCGTCTGTGCTGTCAGTTAAAAGTATATCGCAGTAACCAAAAGGAATATTATTGCCCGCACAAATACCGACGGTTGTGCCGTCACACTTAGCTAACAGTGAATATCCGTCCCAAAACTCAAAGTTAACTCCGTTAAGAGTAAAACTGTTTTGATATTTGATTGTTTTATTTTCAAAAGGTTGAATATTTATATACCCGCCGTATATATAGGCGTCACAATTAAAGTCGGTGTTTCCGTAAAGATAAGCGCAGTTTTCTCCGCCGAGGATAATCAGCGCGTTCAAATTTGAAGAGTAGTATTCGTTTAGAAACGAGTTTATTTGCGAAAGATACAAATTTTCCGTTATAATCAAAATATTACTATTTTTTGATTTTATCAAAATTTCCCCGCCGCCGTAGTATGCGGAAACGATAATTTTGTGACCGTTGAACGGCGAAAAACTTTTTAAAGGAACGTACGTGCATAAAACAGCAACCGCGCATATTATTGCACTTAGTCTGTATTTAAGCTTTAAATTGAATTTATCCGAAAGAGCTAAAAGTCCGAAATAGTAGATAGGAATAAACACTCCCGCGCCGAAACCACTGATAAGCGCCTTTTCAAATCCCGCATTCGTGAGTAAAGAAATTGTAAGCTCCAAAGGTAGCACTGCGTAAGGAATTACGTAAGGCGCAATAAACGGAAGAATTAACGATAGTAGGGTTACTACGAATATAATCGAAAAAATTGCCGATAAAACGGGTACGATTAAAATATTTAAAAGAATGCCAGCTCCGCTAATATAACCGAACCGAGTAAGCATTACCGGCAGCGTTCCCGCTTGCGCCGAAAGCGAAACGCCTATTCCGTTTTTAATATTTGGCGGTGCTTTTCTAAAAGGGCGCACTATATTTTTTGCAAGCAGAATAATACCGCCGACTGCGCATATCGACAGCTGAAATCCAACGTTAAATAAATTTAGCGGGTCACATAAGAGAATAACGATTACAGACAGCGAAAGGGAATTAAGCGAGTCGTACTTTGCAAAGGAAATACGCGAAGTGGCGGACACTGTGCACATAATAAGTGCACGGATTGACGAAAGCGTAAAACCGCAAACCCCCGAATATAGAAATATCGGAAGAATACAAACTACCAAGCCTATATATTTGTTAATGTGCAATTTCTTGCATAAAAGGCGCAATAAACCGTAAATTATGCCGATATGCAATCCGGAAATCGCAAAGATATGCGCAACTCCGCCATAACGGAACGTCGTCATAGAACCGTCCTCAATTCCGTCGGTATTGCCCGTAAGCATTGCGTACGCAACAGAAGCGGTGTCGTAATCGAGGTTATTATACAGCTTATTGCGTATTGCCGTGTTCACACTTCCGAATAGCGAAAAGCCGTAAGTTGCGGTAAGTCCGCCGCGAACGTTGCAACGGTATTTTATATTTTTAAGCGCATTGTAATTCAGTTTGCCGTAAGGAAAAGTATCGTACGCCGTTACGCTTGCGGTAAAATTTACTTTATATCCTACGGCACAATAATCGCCGTAAGAGGAAGAGAGGTAAACTTTGATTTTACCTTTTATTTTTTGGCCGTTTGCCTTGGCGTTTTTTATTACAATGTATTCACCGTTGTCGTATTTCCCTTTTTCGCATACGGTTGCGTTTATCGTATATGTATCGCCGTTTATAAGCTCTTTGGTGTCATAGCCGTCAAGTTTAACATAACTGTAAATAGTGCCTATAAAAAAGAAAACCGCTGCCAAAATGCTGAAAATGAGCAGTTTTTTTCTTGAATAAATAAAACAGAAAATAAAAATTACCGAAACCGCCGGAACGAATGCGATAACGTAAAGTAAGTTTATATGAATCCGAATAAAAAGATAGCCGAGCAAAATTCCTACGATTAATGCAAAAACAAGTATAAGAGGTAATCTTGCATTGACAAATCTTTTCATATTTGCGATTATAACACAATTGTAGAAATTTGTAAATTAAATATAATTTTGCGGTCATTTTATTTGTATTTATTTTTACACTGATATATAATAATTTTCACGTCTTATGTCACACGTTTCTAAAAACGAAATGGATATGACAAGCGGAAATCTGTTTAAAAAGATTTTTCTGTTTTCGCTTCCGATTATTCTTTCGGGACTTTTACAACTTTTATATAACGCGGCTGACCTTATTGTGTGCGGCAAATTTGGCTCTGAACATTCCGTCGGGGCGATTTCTGCAACCAATTCGCTTACAAATCTGATTATACAGCTTTTTATGGGCTTGAGCGTCGGCGCAAACGTGCTTATGGCGCGTTGCTTCGGTGCTAACCATCAAGAAAAGGGGCAGAGGATTGCTTATACTTCAATGATTATGTCCGCGGTGCTCGGCGTAATTTTGGGCGTATTCGGTGCATTATGTTCGGGATATTTTCTTATCTGGATGAAAACACCCGACGAAGTTATAGACCTTTCGACGCAGTACCTTAGAATTTATTTTTGCGGGGTGCCGTTTTCACTTATTTATAACTTCGGCGCGTCGCTTTTGCGTGCTGTGGGTGATACCAAACGTCCTTTCTATTTTTTGGCTATATCTGGCATTTTTAACGTTTTATTTAACTTGCTTTTCGTTATAGTTTTCAAAATGGACGTAGCGGGCGTTGCGCTCGGAACAATTCTGTCGCAAGCAATTTCGGCGGTTTGTGTAATGGTTTGTCTTGTAAGAAATAAAGGCTTTTTCCATTTTTCTTTTAAAGAAATGCGTTTTTATAAAAGTGAGGCGCTTGAAATTGCAAGGGTTGGTTTGCCGGCGGGACTTCAAGGCGTAATTTTTTCGCTTTCCAACGTGCTTATTCAGTCA
>CAMWLA010000038.1 GCA_947174975.1 uncultured Clostridia bacterium
ATAAAATATAGTAAGTTAAAGGGAGAATATATGGATTTTTTCAGGTACGTTTTTAATGCCAAGACGTTTACAAATAGTGATTGGATGCCTTATTTAATAGGCGGTCTGTGTTTTGCTTTAGTATTTGTATTTCAAGCTGTGGCATTGTATACGATTGCGGGCCGTGAGGGTTATAAAAATAAATGGATGGCATTCATTCCTTTTTTCAATACCTATTATATCGGCGTATGTGCGCAGAAAAATAAGTTTTATAACGTAAGTGCTAAAACCATAGGCCTTGCCGCTGCTATAGTTGAAGCTGTATTGGTCGCACTTTATATTTTCATTTTAATAGCGGAAAATTTGTTAAAAAGCGGCAATTATCTTGTAACGGAAGTAGAAGTATATTTTGGTGCAAGCTTTGAAACTTATGTGGTAAGTGATAACGTGCCGGATAATTTGAAATGGGCGGCGTGGGTATATAACTATATGGATACTTATATCGTCGGTATCTTAAGGTTGGTTTTCTTTGTTCTGGAAATAATACTTCTTATATGCTTCTTCCAGACTTATGCTTGCCGCAGATATGTCATTTTTTCGATTACGAGCGTGCTGTTCCCCATAATGGGAATACTGTTCTTTATCGTGCGCAACAATAAGGGCATAAATTATAGGGACTTTATCCGTGCTGAACAAGCAAGGCAGTACCAGCAATATCAGCAGTACCGCCAACAGAATTATAATAATCCCTATAATCAGAATTACAATCAAAATCCTTATAACCGTAATCCGTACAATAATAACACTAACAGTGGAAGCGGATCAGATCCGTTTGACGGCTTCGGAGGCAACGCTAACGGGAACGGTAATTCCGGCAATACGCCTCAAGATGACCCATTTAACGATTTTGATAAACAATAATTAAAAGACGCGAAAGATACGCGCCTTTTTAATTGCAATAAAGCCGGTAAAATGTTATAATTTCGTTATGGATATTATTTCGGCAATAGCAACGGCTTCCGGTGTTGGTGGTGTAGCGATAATAAGATTAAGCGGAGCTGATTCGTTAAAAATTGCACAAAAAATGTTTACGCCGGTCGGTAAGACTTCGGTCAACGACTTTAAACCCAACGTAATGTATGCGGGTAATATAGACGGAAACGGTTTCACCGATTTTGGGATGTGCGTGTATTTCAAGGCGCCCAAATCGTTTACCGGTGAGGATACTGTGGAATTTCATTGCCACGGCGGAGTGCAGATATCGCGAGGTATTTTAAAAAGAACGCTTGAACTCGGTGCGAGATTGGCGGACAGAGGTGAATTTACAAAACGCGCTTTTGTAAACGGCAAGCTGTCGTTATCGTCCGCGGAGGGTATGATCGATATGATTAACGCCGAAAGTCTTGCTGCACTTCGCGCGGGAAGTATGCTGTACGGTGAAAAGCTTACGGAAGAAATCAAAGTTATTCAAAGTGAACTTACTGATATTTTAGCGCAGATTGCCGTCGATATAGATTACCCCGAAGAAGAAAACGAAGACAGTTTTGAAAATATTTGTTCAAAGATTTCTTCACTTTCTGAAAGGCTGAACACGCTTGCGTCAACCTATGCAGTGGGTAAGAGGATCAAGGACGGGGTAACGGTAGCACTTTGCGGTAAACCTAATACCGGTAAAAGCTCTATTCTAAACGCGCTTTTAGGCTATGATAAAGCAATCGTGTCATCAGAGGAGGGTACTACCCGCGATGCGGTTGAAGGCGAAATGCAAATCGACGGAGTTAAGTATAATTTAATAGATACAGCTGGAATACGCTCGCGGGCGGGTGAAGTTGAAAGCATTGGCATAGAGCGCGCAAAAAAGATAATTTCGTCTGCCGATATAATTCTTTCCGTTTCAGACGGGGGAGGAAAGGCGGAAATAGGAAACTGCAACGGTGCTGTAATCGAGGTTTTCAATAAGTGCGATGTAAACTCACCAAAAGAAAAGTACGATGTTAAGATTTCAGCAAAGACTGGTGAGGGAATAGATAAATTAAAGAAAATAATAGCCGAAAAAGCTATAGGCGAAACCTCGCTTGAAAAAGCTTATATCATAGAAGAAAGACACTTTTCGGCGCTTCAAAGGGCGAACGCCGCTTTAAAAAGTGCAATTGCTAACGCCGACGGACTTTCTCTGGATATGCTTTCTGTTGATTTAAAGGAAGCATGGGATTCGCTGGGTGAAATTACCGGTGAAACAGCTAATGAACAAATAATCAGTACCGTATTCGCAAAATTTTGCGTGGGCAAATAATTACAAAAAAGAACCGATTATAATCGGTTCTTTTTTTGACAATAAAATATTGAGTATGGATAAAACTCTTTATTATTCCGATGAACTTAACGACGATTTTTCGGGGACGAAAATAATAAGCAAAGGCGTTAAGCCGAATTACAGATATTTTAATAGGGGCATCGTCGGGTTAATCAAAAAAGTAATTCTTTATAGATTGATAGCAACCCCCGCAAGCTTCATTTATAATAAATTTATAATGAGAGTAACATATAAAAATAAACGCGTCTTTAAAGGGTATAAAAGGCGTGGTTGTTTTATTTATGGCAACCATACGGCTTATTTGCTTGACGCGACGGACCCGACTTATCTCGCATTTCCGCGCACAGCTAATGTTATCGTCAATTCAGACGCAACTTCAATTAGGGGGCTCCGTGGAATTTTAAGGACGGTAGGCGCGTTACCTATCCCGAACGATTTTCATCTTATGGAGAAGTTTACTTCTGCTGTGAGCAAAGCTATAAAAAAGCGCCACTGGGTCGCCATATATCCGGAAGCGCATATCTGGCCGTACTATACCAAAATACGCAATTTTTCTTCCGTTTCGTTTAACTATCCTGTAAAACTTAATGCACCAGTGTTCTCCTATACCATGACGTATAAAAAGCGCAAGCGCAGCACCAAGCCTAAGCGCACCGTGTACGTTGATGGCCCGTTTTTTGCAGACAAATCGTTATCCGTCAAGGAAGCTTCCAAAAAACTACGCGACGAAGTATATAGCGCTATGTGTGCACGTGCAAAGATAAGTGACTGTGAATACGTAGAATATGTGTACAAACCCGCTTGATTTTTTTAATTTAAAATGTTAGACTTTAATTGATGAAATTTACCGAACTTAAAAACGATATACAAGAGGGCGCAAAAAGTATTTATCTTTTAGAGGGTGACGATGCATATTTTCGCTTGAAAGGCGAAGAAATGATAAAGTCTGCTTTCGTACAGATGCCCGAGCTTAATTTTACATCGCTTGACGGCGAAACTCTTAAAGGGAATTCAATGTCTCAATTAGTCGCGGCTGTTGAAAGTGTGCCGTTTATGTCCGAAAAGCGCCTTGTAAAGGTAACCGAATTTCATCCTAGCGATACTGACTTTGATAAGCACCTTAAAAACACGTTTGAAAATTTTCCCCAAGAGACTATTCTTTTAATAGTAAACTCTGAGGGTAGAAAGGGCGTAGATTTAAAACGTAAATCTTACGTAACGTATGTTGATTGCAACTGTGCTGACGAGGAAACGGTTACAAAATGGGCGTATATTACATTAAGAAATGCAAAAATTTCTGCCTCTGTTGACGTGTGTACACTTATTGCGAGATACTGCCAGTGCAATATGTCCCGCGTTGCGCTTGAAGTTGAAAAGCTGATCGATTACAAAAAAGAGGGTGAGCTTTCACGAGAAGAAGTGGACGCACTCGTTTACAAAGATACGGATTACAGAATTTACGAAATGACAAATGCAGTATCACGCCGTGACTTTGATACTTTCTGCACAATTGAAGCAGACCTTTGCCGAAAAGTCGGTGACGAAACTAGCGTGCTTTCGGGGCTTTTTTCTTATTTCAAAAACCTTCTTACAATTATATCGTCGGACAGTAGCGACAGACAGCTTTCCGAGCTTTTGAAGATGAAAGAGTACGGTGTTAAAAAGAGCAGAGAGCAAGCGCGGGCTATCGGCGAGGATAAGCTTAAAATATTGATAGCGGATATTTATTGCGCGTTGGCGGATATAAAGTGCGGAAATTCAACTCCGCATAGCGCGTTACAGACCGTTAATAATAAAATATTTTTAATATAAAGTAAAATAAAGCGATATAAACGCTTGATTTTTTCTTTTTTAAATTATATAATAATAAATGTAAATTATAGTCGGAGAATAGCAAATGGCACGCTGGAAAGAAATAGTAGAAATTATAAAACAGAATTTCGGTACGGGATTTGCAAATAATTGGCTGACTTACGTTTTACAGCTTATTATGTTTACAATTCTGTACTATTTAATGTTTAAGGTACTCAGAAATAACAAAGCAGATAAGTTTGTTGGAATAATAGTCTTTTTTATCGTTCTCACAGGCGTGGCTTTGGCGTTCTCTGCACGCATCGATTCCGGTTTCCTTTTCATAATCATTGTAATGATTGCTCTTTTGGTCTTCACTATGTTCCATACCGAAATAAAGCGTTCACTGCTTGATTCCGGCATAAAGAAGAAAGGTAAGGCCGAACCCATTACCGTTACGGGTGTTGAACTGATTATGGACGAAATAGTCCGCGCTGTGCAAAATATGTCCAAAAACGATATAGGCGCGCTTATGGTTCTTTCAAACGGCAATCTTCCCGACGAGATAATCGAAAGCGGAACAAAAATTAATGCGTCGATTACTTCGCAGATGGTGGAAGCGATATTCTATCCCAAAGCGCCTTTGCACGACGGTGCACTTATAATTGAAGGAAATAAGCTTTATGCGGCGGGTTGCTTTTTACCGCTTGCGCAGGACGAAAGACTTCCTAAGGAAATGGGCAGCCGTCACCGCGCAGCATTAGGCGTAACGATGGTCGCAAGCGTAACGGCGATAGTGGTTTCCGAGGAAACGGGAATTATTTCAATAGTTAAAAACGGTGTTATTAAAAAGAAATATGCCGACGCAACGGATATCAAGGAAGCATTAAGCGATTATTATTGGTCTGATTTAACCGCAGAGTCGGTAATTTAATAGCAAGGAGAATTAAGAATGAAAAGAATTGGTAAGTTTTTAAAAGATTTTTTCACAAAAAATATACCCGTAAAACTTCTTGCATTGGCGCTTGCGGTGCTTACAGTGCTGTTTATCAATATTTAACAGTATTTAAAAGTAATAAAATAACTCTAACGGTTATGCCCGCATCGTGAAATTTTTACGATGGGGGCGTATCTTATAAATGGCTCTAATTTTTTAAAGTAACTGATATTCGTCAAAATTCATATCTTGTAATAGGTCATTATTTCTGAGCGGACAAATTTAAGGCAAGGTTGACAGTATTTTTATGGCTGTAAAAGTATGCAAATTCGGCGGAACGTCGATGGCTGATGCCAACATAATCAGAAGTGTAAAACAAATTATTGAAAGCGACGCGGCGCGCCGCTTTGTCGTGGTTTCCGCACCCGGTAAAAGATATTCCGGAGATAAAAAGGTTACCGATTTGTTGTTGGCGTGTCATAAAGAGCTTTTAAAGGACGGATCTTGCAAAAAGAGTTTTTCCGCTGTGCGCTCGCGCTTTTTAGATATTGTTAAGCAGCTTGGGTTGAAAATTGATTTTAATGCCGTATTAGATGCAACTCTAGATAGAATAGAAAAAGAGAAGAGTGAGGAGTTTACCGCGTCCCGCGGTGAATACCTTTGCGGAATTGTTTTAGCCGAATACCTCGGCGTAAAGTTTATCGACGCGGAGAACGTAATTTTTTTCAATGAAAACGGAACGCTGAACGGCGATAAAACTTATAGGGCGGTTTCGCTTGCCGCAAATAAGGCGGGTAGAGCTGTTATTCCCGGATTTTACGGCGTAGACGGCGACGGAAAGATAAGAACGTTTTCACGCGGCGGTTCGGACATTTCCGGCGCAGTGGTAGCGCGCGCAGTTAATGCAACGATATATGAAAACTGGACGGACGTTTCCGGTTTCTTGGCGTGTGATCCAAGTATTGTAGATAGTCCCGAAACAATAGAAACGCTGTCATATAAGGAATTGCGTGAACTCAGCTATATGGGGGCAAACGTACTTCACAGCGAATCTATATTTCCGGTACGTAAAGCAAATATTCCGATTCAGATAAAAAATGCTTTCCGCCCTCAAGACGTGGGGACGACGATAGTTCCCACTTCGCGGTATATGCCCAACGGACGAACCGTTACGGGTATTGCGGGTAAGAAGAATTTTACAGTAATCTATATTGAAAAATCGCTCATGAATTCGGAAATCGGCTTCGTGCGTAGAGTACTTTCTGTCGTCGAAGCTGAAAATATATCCGTGGAGCATATTCCGACGGGAATTGATACCATGTCGCTTTTAATTGAAAGTAGTGATTTGACCGAGCTTAAGCTTGGCAGAATACTCGAAGGAATAAAGTGCGAGGTCGAGCCCGATATAATAAGGGTCATAGAAAATATTGCGCTTATTGCAACCGTCGGACACGGAATGTCCTCGTCTGTAGGCACCAGTGCAAGGCTTTTTAATGCTATTGCTGCGGCTGAAATAAATATTAAAATGATAGATATGGGCTCGAGCGAGCTGAATATAATAGTCGGCGTTAAAAACGAAGATTATGAACGCTGTATTAAAGCTATATACGGCGAATTTTTCAAAAATTAGGAGGGTGCTATGGTTTTACTCACAAACGGTATAACGTACGGACAAGCTGTGGCAATTGTCCTATTAAGTATATTTTTGATAGTATTTATTATTGCCGATATTTATATGGTGCTTTCTTTACGAAGAAAAAACAAAAAGCTGGCAAAGAGTACTGATGCGACGGTCGAAAACGAAAAGACAAGCCCTATTATTACAAAAGAAAATGAAAAAGGTGAAGCAAATGAGTAAGGCAGACGAAATTTTTATTTCAAATATGCGTGATATCCTTGAAAACGGTGTGTGGGATACGGCTTATAACGTGCGCCCTAAGTGGAGCGACGGAACGAGCGCGCATACCGTCAAAAAGTTCGGTATCGTAAACAGATATAATTTGCAAGAAGAGTTTCCTATTCTTACAATTCGCCGTACTTATTTTAAGTCTTGTATAAACGAGCTTTTATGGATTTGGCAGAAGAAGAGCAACAACATTAAAGATTTGAGTTCGAAAATCTGGGATCAATGGGCTGATGAAAACGGGTCAATCGGTAAAGCTTACGGCTATCAGCTCGGTATAAAGCATAAATATCGCGAAGGCGAATTCGACCAAGTTGATAGGGTTTTATACGATTTGAAAAATAATCCAGCAAGCCGTAGAATAATGACGAATATATATAATTTTCAAGATCTTCACGAAATGAATTTATATCCGTGCGCATATTCTATGACATTCAACGTTTCGGGGGATACGTTGAATGGTATTTTAAATCAGCGTTCAAACGATATGCTGACGGCTAACAATTGGAACGTCGTTCAGTATGCCGTGCTTTTAATAATGTTTGCTCAAGTTTCGGGCTTAAAGGCGGGTGAACTTGTTCACGTAATAGCTGATGCGCATATTTATGATAGGCATGTACCGATTGTAAAAGAAATTATCGAAATGCCGAAATATAAGGCCCCCGTTTTAGAAGTGGATAAATCTGTCAAAAATTTCTATGATTTTACTGTTGACAGCTTTAAACTCGTTGATTACGAATGTAACGAAAAGAAATATAATATTCCCGTAGCCGAATAATAAGAGGTTTTATCGTGAAAGCAATATTACACGCGGATAAAGAGTGGGGAATAGGGAAACACAACTCACTTATGTTTAAAATCCCCGCAGATATGAAATTTTTTAAGGAAACAACCACGGGTAACGTTGTGGTAATGGGGTCAAACACTTTAAAATCGTTACCAAACGGCGCGCCATTAAAAGACAGAGTTAATATCGTGCTTTATCCCGACGGAGAAAAGCGTGAAGATTGCACAGTTGTCAGTTCGCTTGAAGAGCTTTTTGGCGAAATTAAAAAATATGACGGCGAGAAAGTATACGTTATCGGCGGATCGATGATGTACAAAACGCTTTTGCCATATTGCAGCGAAGTTTTGGTTACTAAGGTAGATGCTGTCGGCGGTGCGGACGTTTTCTTCGAAAACCTTGATAAAAATGAAAATTTTAAACTTATATATGAGAGTGAGCCGTTAGAAACAAACGGTTTGCAAATTCGGTTTACGACATATAAAAATTCAGCGGTTAAACCGTTTTAACTGAAATGAGCAAAAAAGAAAAACTTATAATTTTTATACTGAACACTCTGCTGTGCATAGCTGCGATGGTTTTTACCGTTACTATGATGGATGGCTGGGGTGTTTTTGTTTTAATTATTTGTTATGCCGTACCGTCAATATGTTTGGCGGTCGGAATCGTATCGTTTACATTAAATAAGCATGCAATTGAGAAAAGTTGTTTTGTAGTTATGGTATGTGCTTTTATAATAATAGTAACTATTTCCGTAATCAGCAAAACTGCACGGCTAGGCAACTATGAATCTGACACCGAAAAGATAGAAAGGCTTACCGAAATTATAAGGAATACGGGCAAATGGGGAATGATAGTATACGTATTTATACAGATATTGCAAGTCGTAATTTTACCTCTTCCCGCAGTTGTTTGTTACGTACCCGGCAGTCAGATCTGGGGAGCCGGCATGGCTACTTTGTTGGCTTCAATCGGGGTGCTTATAGGTTCTGTAATCGCATACAGCATTGGTAGGTTTTTCGGCAAGAAAGCTGTTATTTGGATAGCGGGTAAAGAAGTTACGGATAAGTACATCACATATATAGGCAACAAGGGTAAAGTAATTTTTGTGCTTATGCAAGTTTTACCTTTTTTCCCCGATGATATTCTCTGCATGATTGCGGGACTTACCTCAATGAGTTTTCCTTACTTCTTGGCAGTAATGATTCTTGTTCGTCCTTTGATTATTGCCGCTTACTGTTATCTCGGGAACGGAAGCATAATACCTTTCAGTGGTTGGGGAATACCGGTGTGGATAGCTATTTTTGCCGTGTGCATAATTCTTGCCGCTTTGTCTTTCAAATATCAAGACAGAGTTGAAAAATGGCTTGTCGCGAAATTCAAGAGAAATAAAGATAAACCGGAAGATGAAGAGAACGAAGTAGAATAAAACACATAAATTTCAGCTGTTTCATAAAATAAAGTGTACAAAAGTATCACTTAGGAGAAACAGTGTGGATTGGTTTATAAATTTGCAGGGCTGGCAACAAGCTCTTATAGCAACTACGTTTACGTGGGCGTTGACGGCTTTGGGGGCGTTGCCCGTTTTTTTCTGTAAAAGCGTAAGCAAAAACGCTTTTTCGTTTATGATGAGCAGTGCGGCGGGTATAATGCTTGCATCTACTTTTTTTTCGCTTCTCTTGCCCGCGATGGAGACTGCTACAGATTACGGATATTTAATATTGACGTTTGGCTTTGTGCTTGGCGGTCTTACAATTATTTTAACTGATATTATAACTTCTAAACTGCATATATTTGCAGATAATGCTAAAAAACAGAGCTGTGCCGTAATGTGTATCGCAGTAACGATACATAATATCCCCGAAGGTCTTGCCGTTGGTATAGCTTTCGGAGCGCTCGCGCTCGGTAACGGAATTGAAGCCGTCGCGGCAATAATGCTTGCTGTTGGAATAGGAATACAAAACTTTCCCGAAGGTATGTGCGTCGCGTTTCCGCTTCGTGCCAACGGAATGGGGAGGGCAAAGTCTTTTTTTATCGGTCAATTATCGGGTGCGGTAGAAATTGTTGCCGGAGTATTCGGCGCATTTGCCGTTTCAATTGCGAACGGAATTTTACCCTATGCGCTTTCCTTTTCTGCGGGTGCAATGTCCGCGGTGGTCTGTTCCGAACTTATTCCGGAAAGCTTTGCAACCGGAAAAGTTAAGGCAACTATAGGCGTAACCTTCGGTTTTGCGCTTA
Source organism: uncultured Clostridia bacterium (assembly GCA_947174975.1). Taxonomy (GTDB): domain Bacteria; phylum Bacillota; class Clostridia; order Christensenellales; family Borkfalkiaceae; genus Coproplasma. The sequence continues at coordinate 9,947 of CAMWLA010000038.1, forward strand.
TGATGATTCTGGATATCGCCTTCGGATAAAGTTATAAATTCAAATC
>CAMWLA010000039.1 GCA_947174975.1 uncultured Clostridia bacterium
TCCTCTATATTATTATTTGCCTGACGTTTGTCATTTTTTAAATTCTGTTTTTTTGTAAATCGGTTGACAGAAATTATTCGCGATAGTATCATAATAAAAAAACGACGAGGTGAAAATTTATGCCGTTTATAGACGTTAAACTTTCAAAGAAAATTACAGACAGTGAAAAAGAACAGCTTAAAAGCGATTTGGGCAAGGCTATTTCTACGATGCACAAGCCCGAAAGCTATTTAATGGTGGGTATATGCGACGGATACGATTTGTATTTTGCGGGCAACAAGCTTGCAAACGGCGCGTTTGTTTCGGTAAGCGTGTTCGGCAAAGCGAAAGCTTCCGACACCGAAAAAATGACGGAAACAATTTGCGACATACTGAACAAGCGGTTTTCGGTTGCGGGCAACAACGTTTACGTCACGTACACAGACGTTGAAAACTGGGGCTGGAACGGAAGCAACTTTTAAAGCTTAATACCAAAAAGGCGAATTGCATTTAAGCAATTCGCCTTTTTATTTTCGCAACTCGTTTTGAAGTTTCAATTTCATATTTTGCTTATTTTTTCAACGGCGGCGCCCCTTCCTTCTACGCCGAGCTTGGAATATATCGAGCTGATATAGTTGCGCGCCGTGCCGTCGGACAACTGCATTGCGGAAGCTATCTGGCGGTTTGTAAAGCCGTCTACAATCATAAACGCGATTTCCACTTCCCTATCGGAAAGGTTAAACGCCTTTTTCAGCTTTATTTCCTTATCGGACGAAACCATCATAGCCGCGTCCGTAATCTTCTTTGCTATTTTAGAGGGCAGTATCGTATCGCCCGCGTATGCGTTTTTAATTGAGTCGATAAGCGCGGTTGCGCCGATATCCTTTAAAAGATAACCGCTTGCGCCGTTGTTAATCGCACCTAAAATATAGTCGCTGTCGTCGAACGTCGTAAGCACGATAATTTTGATATTTGAATTAATTTCCTTTATGCGCTTGGTTGCAACCACGCCGTTCATATTGGGCATACGGATATCCATAAGCACGACGTCGGGCTTTAATTTCAAGCTGAGCTCAACCGCTTCCGCACCGTCGCGGGCGGTGCCCACCACTTGAAAATCGCTGCACGTTTCAAGCACGCTTTTTATACTTTCGGTTAAATTCGTCTGGTCGTCAGCCAATAAAATTTTAATCATTGTTTTACCTCTTTATCTTCGGTTTTAAGCGGAATTAAAATCTCGGTTTCGAAGCCCTCGTCCGCTTCGCTTGAAAACGAGCATCTGCCGCCCAGCTTTTCCGCCTTTTCGCGAAGTCCTTTAAGTCCGAAACCTTCTTTTATATTTCCGCCCGCGCCGCAGCCGTTATCCGAAATGAGAAGGCACACGTTTGAAAACTCCTTTTTCATTTCTATAAAGAACGCGGTTGCATGACCATGCCTTATGCCGTTTACAAGACACTCCTTTACGCTGTTGCAGATAAACCTTGCGCTTTCTCCGTCAAGCGCGATATCCTCGATATTGCATCTTATTTTCAGCTCCGTTCCGTCGATGGTCTGCGCTATTATTTCGCCTATCTCTTCCTTTAAGGTGCGCACCTGCGCTCTGCCCGCCAAAAGGTGAACGCTTTCGCGCATCTGCTCCAACGCGTTCTTCGCTTGAATGTTTGCAGAAATTATACGTGTTTTGGCTTCTTCGGGGTCGCTGTCAATTAAAAGTTTAGCCGCCTCCGTCTGCATGATTACGGTAGTCATAGAATGTCCCGCATTGTCGTGAATGTCCTTTGCAATGCGGTTGCGCTCCTCGTATACCGCCGAGCGCGAAATTTCCTTGTACGCCTCTTCAAGCTCCGCCTTGCTTTCGTCCGCTTCCTTCAAAGCGTTCTGAAGCTGCTGGTTGTTGGAATAGAATCTTAAAATGAAGTTCGTTACCATAAAGTGAATTGCAAGTATTGCAATTCCAAGAATGCTGTCGCCGAGAATTTCCACTATGTCGGCGTAAACCGCACCGCTTGCGCCCACGATTCTTCCACAGACGAAAGATATTAAAAACGACGCACAGCTGACGCTGAAAAGAATTGTGTTTTCGCGCAGACTGTCTACGGAAATATATATCTGCGTAAGCACGAGACAGTACAAGGTCGACAGATACGTGTTTCCGGTAAAGATACAAAGAACAAGCACGAATACCGTATCGAACCCGAAAAAGACGTATTTTGCAACTACTTTTTTAATTACGAACGAGTCTATCGCTTCAAGCACCGCAAGCATAATGCAGCTTATAATTACCGTTATAAGCGCACCTATCCTTCCGTGTTCGATATAGCGCGTCGAATACTGCGCGCAGATTATTATTTCGATAACCGCGATAAGCGCAATAAGTATAAGCTTTATATAACCGACGAGATATTTCCGGTTTTCATTCAGTTTAAAGTTTTTATCCATTTTTCAAACGATTCCAAACTGCAAAAGTTTTTAACTTCCCTCAGCCTACCATTATCGTTATAGCTGTAAATTTCGTCTTGGCTGAGATATATGAAGTGATCTATTAACTGCACGCCGTTCATATTGCAGATAAACTGAACGGTGCGCGTAAAATTATCGTCGTATTCGGACGGGTTTGCACTGCCGTCCACGTGGTTGTGCGCGATTATTATTCCGTGCGGGCGCGACAGCGCGACGTTTCTTAAAATATCGTCGACTTTAACGGAAGCGCGGCTCTTTTCAAAAGACGTATAACTGAATATGCGCTGAACTCTGCCCGCTTTATTTAAAAAGTACAGTTCTATAAATTCTTCGGTTTTTCCGCGAAGGCGCAAATTTATAAAATGCTTGCAGTCGCCGAAGGTTTTAAGCGTGGGTGAAGTTCCTATGCTCCCCGCGCGTTCCGCGCAAAGCCCCACCGTCTTTATAAAGTATGCGACGTTTGCGCCTACGCCGTCCACTTCTTTCAATTCGTCAATGCTTGCGTTGAACACGCCAGAAATAGACACGAACCTATCTAAAAGCGCGTGCGCTACCGGGTTGGTGTTAACTCTCGGACATGCGCTGTACAAAAGAACTTCAAGCACTTCGTGGTCGAAAAGGTCGTCGCTGTTATTAAGTTTTTCGTACATCCGCTGTCTGTGTCCTTCGTGCAAAATACCGCTTCCTTTAAATTTATCGCTAAAAACATTTTACCATAAAAAAATAAAGTTGTATAATGTTTTTGATAAAAAAACTAAAAAGGAACGGCTATGGATAGTTTATTTGAAAAAACGGTAAACAGTATTTCGGAAATTATTAAGTTCAATTCCGCACAGAGCGCGCCCGAAAAGGGAATGCCTTTCGGCAAGGGGTGCGCGGACTGCCTCGATTACTTTTTAAGCCTTGCCCGCTCGTTCGGGTTCGAAACGGTTAATTACGACAACTACGCGGGCGAAGTTATTTTCGGCGATGGCGAAGATTTTGCGATACTTGCGCACCTCGACGTCGTCCCCGCGGGAAGCGGTTGGGCGCACGCGCCTTTCGGCGGCGAAATCGACTTAGTAAATAAAAGAATCTGGGGCAGAGGCGCAATGGATGACAAGGGTCCCGCCGTTATTTCGCTGTACTGTATGAAACAGCTTAAGGACGAAGGCTTCAAGCCCAAAAAGAGAATCCGCCTTATAGTCGGCTGTAACGAAGAGAGCGGTTGGGAATGTATTAAGTATTTCAAAGCGCACTCGACTATGCCCGAAACTGGTTTTTCGCCCGACGCCGACTTCCCCGTAATCTACGCGGAAAAAGGCATAATGCATATTAAGCTTACTTTCCCTACAAACCGCGATTTAACTTCGCTTAAAGGCGGAAACGCCGCCAATATGGTCTGCGACGAATGTGTTGTAAAAGCCGACATCGACAAAGCGAAATTAAAGCAGTTAAATCTTACCGCCGAAAACGGTCTTATAATCTCTCGCGGAAAGTCAGCGCACGGTTCAACCCCCGAACAAGGTATTAACGCAATCGCGCCTATTTTAAAATACTTAGGGCTTGACGACGTATACGAAAAATTGTTTGTAAAAAAGTTCGGCTTGACAGAGCTTGAAGACGAAACGGGGCGCTTGACTTTTTCGCCCGACGTCATAAGGGGCGAAAAGAACTGCGTTACGGTAGTTTGTGATATCCGTTACCCCGCGACAATTTCGCGCGAACGCGTGCTTGAAGCACTCAAAGGCGAAAAATACGAAATCCTTTCGGAGCAAGCCCCCCTCTTCAACAATAAACAGTGTGAACTTATTCAAGTGTTGTGCGGTGCATATAACGAGGTTACCGGCAAGAAAACGAAGCCGATTGCAATCGGCGGGGGAACGTATGCGCGCGCGCTCAAATGCGGGGCGGCGTTCGGGCCCGAGGAAGAAGGCGAAGAAAACGTAATTCACCAACCCAACGAATACATTACCTTTGAAAAGATAGAAAAGTGCTTAAAAATTTACAAGCTTGCAATTGAAAGGCTTACAAATAAATAAGAAAAGCGGAAGGCAACTGCCTTCCGCTTTGTTTTTATATTAAACGTCCTCTTCAGCTTTGTCTGAGATTTCTTCGCTTTTTTTACTTTTTAAGCCGTAAATCAGATAACCTAAAACCAGCCCGCCGGCTATAAGTAACGGCACGAAAGTTGAAAGCATTGCCGAAAGATAGGTCTGATAATAAATGAAGTTGTCGTAATAAATTTCCTCATAAGAATTAAAAGAATGAAATTCTTTGCCTTTAAATATCGACAGTGTGCAGAATGAAAACACGACAAAAAACAATGATATTACCAATGCAATAATAAGAAAAGCAAGAATTAATTTACATGTGTCACGTTCATTATTCTTTGCAAAAAATACAGCCATCACAACAATGAGCGCAACGCATACTGCGCATACTAACGCCGAAATTGTGACGTAAGTGTAAAAGTTACGCACATTCTTACCAATTCCAATTGAACTGTTTCGAGTCAATGCCATTTGCAAAAATGACGACAGCTCGAAAATACCCATTACTACTATAATTAAACAGAACCCTACAAGCGCCCATATCACAGCTTTTTTCCAATCTTTCATAAAAACCCCTTTGACCGTATAAATTTATTTCATTATATATAATAACGTACGTATTGTCAACAATGCATGAATATTAGGGTTTCAAAAAACTTAATGTACAACAAATGCCCCGCGGCACCTTGAGGAATTCTGCCGTTTCCCGCAAGCGGGAACCCTCGGCAGAGCGTCGTCGCGTAAACGCTCCTCGCACGAATCGTAGGGATTCGAGAAGCTTAAGGTACAGCAAATGCCCCGCGGTAAAAACCGTGGGGCATTGCTGGTGCACCTTAAGGAATTCGAATCCCTAGCCTTTGGTTCCGTAGACCAACGCTCTATCCAGTTGAGCTAAAGGTGCGTAAATTATTGAGCTGCTTAACAGCTTAATAATTATAGTAAATATATTTTTTTTTGTCAAACGATTTAATCGGATAATTTATCCTAATTATTACCCGCGCTCGGCATACAGCCGAGCGCGGACATTCACTAATCAATACCAAATTCGTTTTATTCGAAATTGCGTTGCAATATGTAAACTTATTTGATATAATAACGGTAACTACTTAAGACGAGGTCTTTTTATGATTGTTTTGTGCATACTGTATTTAATTTTCGAGATATTGATGCTGGCGTTTCTCGCCAACAAAATAAGAAAATGCAAACAGATTTCACTTAAGGATACCGTAATTTATCCTTTCCTTATGGTAGTATCCGCGCTGGTTTTATGCACGGCGTCCGCGGAATGTCTTACCCCCGAAAAGTGGTATGAAAACGTAACGTACGCGCTATCAAAAGTATTCGACGTGATAAAGCTTTCCGCCGACAGCAAGCTTATGGTTGCTTTACAGAACAACGATATCTTTATGCTTATAGACTACGTATTGCTGTACGTAATTTCGGCGCTTGCATTGTTCAGCCTATCCCTCTCGCTTGTAAAGACGCTTATCAAAAATATTTTGCGCATAAAGATTTTTAACGACGAAATAGACTTTATTTTCGGAATGAATGACGACGCGAAAGCTTACATAAACAACCTTACCGCCGATGAAAGAAAAAAGACTTGCGTAGTTTTAGAGCAGACGGAAAACAAAAACTACACTACGGAAAAAATGTATCTTGACGACAGCGGAATTAAGTATTACGTACTACCCTACGGCAACGAAAAAGATTTTGCAAAAACCGTATCGCACCTCACTTCGCGCAAGAAAAAGAAGTACTACTTAATAGGCTTTTTCGATACCGACCGAAAGATTTACGATTTCGTCGGCTTTGCCCAAGCATATTTGAAAGCAAACAATTTATACGGCAAAAACGTACAGTTCACCGTATCTTCCGCAAGCGGACAAACGGCGTTTATAAAAGAGCTTATAAAAGGCAACCCCGAAGGCGAAGTTACCAACTCCCGCGGGAAGACGGTTCCGCTTAAAGACGAAAGCAGAGGCAATATCCGCACGTTCGACAAACACGAAATTATAGCTTACGACTTTATATGGAACAACAACTTTGCAAAATATTTCCCGAAAAAGCTCATAAACGACAACTGCACGATTCAAGACTGCGATATTAACCTGTACGTTTTGGGCTTCGGAAAAGTAAACCAAGCGCTTTTAAAAGATATTTTAGTTCAGACTCAGTTTGTAACGTTAAAGGACGGTTTACTTACTCCCAACAGAATGAACGTTACAATATACGACAAGTGTGAAAAGCTTGAAAACGTAGATTTCGCATACGGACTTTTAAAGTACGACGAAAGCAACTTCAAAAAGGAAAACTTCCTCGAACTGCCGAAGTGCTACTCTTCGCAGATAAATTATCAGTTTGATACAAACACGGGCGAACCCAATTTTATAAACACTATCTACGACGAAATAAAGCAGCGCGGAAAGAAAAAACCGCAGATCAATTATTTCCTCATTTCACTCGGAAGCGACTACGAAAACAGCCTTATCGCAAAACGGCTTAAAGACAGCTTCTCCCTTCTCGGGGAAAATTACACGAATACTTTCTTCGTAAGATGCAGACAGTCTTTAACCCTTCCCAACAACAGCTTTATTTACTTCGGCGGCGACAAAGCCGTCCTCACCTATAAAAACGTTGTGGGTGACTCGATTTATAAAATGGCGAAAATCGAGAGCTGTATCTACGAGGGCAGACCCGTCACAGAAGAAAACATTAACCTCGAATGGTCGACCCTTTCGCGCATTAAACAAGACTCCAACCTATACTCGGTTGCAAGCATACCCTTCAAGCTTTCACTTCTCAAAATAGACGACTACTCCATTTCTGAAGACGAATATTTTGCAAAGTACGACCCGAATAACGAAAGAAAAAATTACGTCTATTCGGATAAGCTTGCCAAAGCGGGCGAATTTTCGGCAAGGGACGTGCTCGCGTTTGCCGAACACGAGCGTTGGAACGCTTTCGAGCTGAGCGAGGGCGCAATGCCGATGAAAATCAAAAATTCGCTTATTATCGAGAAGCTTGAAGACGGAACCGAAAAGGCTACCTTCAAAAACAAGTCGGATAATGAAATTTACCACTTGTGCATCACCACAAGCCGCGGCTTAAACCAGTATCACGACTACGTTGAAGAGATAAACAAAAAGTATAACCTAAACGAAACCGCGGACGTTATCGTTTACGATTACGACTTAATGGATAACGTTTTACGGCATTTAAAACAATTAAACCGATGAACTGTTGATTTTTGAGATTTAACAGTGTACAATAAGCATATAATTACGTAAAGGAGAAAAATTTTGGGAGAATACATTTTCGAATGCGACAACGTTTTCAAAAGCTACGGCTCAACCCTCGCACTTGACAACGTTTCGTTTAAAGTAAAACCCGGCGGCGTAGTCGGGCTGTTAGGTCCCAACGCAAGCGGAAAATCAACGCTTATTAAGCTTGCAATGGGCATGCTTCAACCCAACGACGGCAGACTGCTAATCGACGGCAAAGCGCCCGGCGCTGAAACGAAGAAAATAACCGCGTATCTGCCCGACGCGAACTATCTGTACAACTGGATGACGGTTGAGCAGCAAGTTAAGTACTGTGCGGACTTTTTCAAAGATTTCAATATGGAAAAATGCGACGCACTTTTGAACAGACTGCAAATTGCAAAAAAGCAGAAAATCAAATCTCTTTCCAAAGGTACGAAAGAAAAGCTGGGACTGATTCTTACAATGTCGCGCGACGCACAGCTGTACATTCTGGACGAACCTATTGCGGGCGTTGACCCCGCGGCGCGCGATTTCATTCTGGACACGGTTATGACTAACCGCGCGGAGGGCTCCACCATTTTCCTCTGCACCCACCTCATCGCCGATATCGAACCGATATTGACGCACGCGATATTCTTAAACCGCGGCAGAATCGTTTTGGACGCACCCGTTGCCGAGGTTAAGGAAAAAGAGGGCAAATCGCTTGACGAAATGTTCAGGGAGGTGTTCAAATGGTAATGGTTAGAAAGCTTATTAAGCACGAACTGTTTAATACGGTACGTATCGCAATGATACCCGCTATCGTCATGGTGCTTTTGGCAATACTTGCAAGAATTATGTTTGCAACCTCCGGCACGACCTTGGCTATTATAATGGTGGTTTTCTACCTCTTCTTTATGATGGCTACTCTCTTTATAGGATTTTGGTTCGGAATTTACAGCTTCTATCAGTCGCTGTTTACAAGTACGGGATATTTAACCCTATCCCTTCCCGTCACACCCGACCAGCTTATATGGTCAAAGCTTCTTTCGGCTATAATCGTTGAATTTGCAAGCGCGATAATATGCATACTCTCCGCGTGCATTTTCTTCATAGGTCTGCCCGTCGATATTTTAGATGCAATCGGCAGTGCCTTTTCGCTAATAGGAGATGCAATCAGCTATTTCGCAGCTGCCGAGCCACTCTTCTTCGTAGAGCTTGTCATTATGGGAATACTCTTCATTCCTCTGTCGTTTTTGGTATTCTACGCGGTAATGTGCATAGGTCAGCTTTTCACTTCCAAAAACCGCAAGGGTATGGCAATCGGACTGTATATCGCTTTGATGTTCGTATGGAACATTTTAAGCACGACAGTATTCTCCGGTATCAACGACGCAATGATCGAAATTTCGATACACCTCTATATGTGGGTAAGAATAGTATTCTTTGCCGCGGTTGACGTGGGTTGCTACTTCCTCGTAAGATATATAATCAAAAATAAAGTAAATTTACTTGCGTAATGAACATTGAAGAGAACGTTAAAAATCTTTTAAACGGCTTGTCCGAAAATCCTTTCGGCGAAAAGGTGACTTTGGTTGCCGCCGTGAAAACGCAGACGCCGTCTAATATAAACGCCGCTATAAATGCGGGAATTACGGATATAGGCGACAACCGCGTTCAAGAATTTTGCGAAAAGTACGATAAAATTACGGGAAACCCCAAACGGCACTTTATCGGGCACTTACAAACCAACAAGATTAAATATCTTTTGGGCAAGGTCGACTTATACCACTCCGTTGACAGAATGAATTTAGCCGAGGAGTTATCCTCTCTAGGCGAAAAACGGGGTGTAACATCCGAAATACTCTTGCAAGTGAATATCGGAAACGAAGCGACGAAGGGCGGGTTCGATTACAGCGAAATATTCGACGTATACAAAAAAGTCAAAGCACTGCCCAACCTTAAAATTCGCGGACTCATGGCAATGCTGCCCGATTCGGACGATAATAAGCTTTTATGCACCTTGGCACATAGAATGCGCGACGCATATGACGCTTTAAAAAGTGCAGACGAAAACATATGCGCGCTGTCTATGGGTATGAGCGGTGATTACAGGCTTTGTATCGACGCGGGAAGCAATATGATACGCCTCGGCACCGCGATATTTGGAACAAGAAATTACAATTAATAAAGAGCGGACGATTTCGTCCGCTCTTTATTA
>CAMWLA010000040.1 GCA_947174975.1 uncultured Clostridia bacterium
CAAGCAATAAAGATACATTGGTCAAGCGGAACGCTTGCTTGACAAAATGCAAAAACGCAATTATAATTTAAAACAGAAATTAAACGAGGCGAAGAAAATGAAATACACTAATCCCGTAATACTTTCCGATTATTCCGACCCCGACGTAATCCGCGTCGGAGACGATTTTTTTATGGTGGCTTCCAGCTTCAACCACGTACCGGGGGTTCCCGTACTGCATTCCAAAAACCTCGTGGAATGGCGGCTTGTCAATTACGTTTTAAACGAAATTCCTTTCGAAGGGTTTGACAAGGTTCAGCACGGCAAGGGCGCATGGGCGCCGTCAATACGCTATCACGACGGAATGTTTTACTGCCTCATACCCTTCCCCGACGAGGGCATATTCGTTTCCGAAACGGATAACCCTTTCGGCGAATGGTCGCCCCTTCGTCCGCTTTTAGAGGGAAAGGGGTTCGAGGATCCTTGCCCCATATGGGATAACGGAAGGTGCTACGTGGTGTTTGCGTTTGCAAAAAGCCGCGCGGGTTTCAATTCCGAGCTTGCCGTATTCGAGACGGACGAGCTTTTGACAAAGCGTGCCTATTCCTATAAAAAGATATACGACGGTCACGATATCAGCCCCAACATAGAGGGCCCCAAATTTTTAAAGCGCGGGGGATATTACTATATTTCCGCACCCGCGGGCGGGGTTGCGAACGGCTGGCAAGTTGCGCTGCGTTCAAGGAATATTTACGGGCCCTACGAAACTAAAATAATTCAAGTACAAGGCGACAGCGATATCAACGGCCCCCACCAAGGCGCGATAGTAGATTTGGACGACTACGGCGACAAGTGGGCGTTTTTGCATTTCCAGGATATGGGCGCGTTCGGAAGAGTGGTGCATCTTCAACCCGTAACGTGGGTGAACGGCTGGCCCTTATGCGGCAAACTCAGCGATAACAACTTGCCCGGAACGCCGGTTTTAGAGGGCGATTATCCCGTGGATATCGGGACCGGTTTTAATATCGACCCGAACGACGAATTCGACGGCGGACTTTCCCTCGTCTGGCAGAATCCCGCAAACTTCGACGAAAACTGGTGCGAAATGAAAAAGGGCTTAAAGCTCAACTGCGTTCCGTATAATTCCCGTTCGATAGGGGATATGCCCCAGTTATTTTTGCAGAAAGTGCAGTATACTAATTTTACCGTCAAAACCAAGTGCAAGCTGAACTTAGTTAACGACGACGACGAAACGGGCTTTATAATGTTCGGCAAAAGCTACGCATATATCTGCGTGGTGAGAAGAAACGGACAAAACTATCTCGAAATACGCAAGGGCACGATAGGGGGAGCTGCTGACGAAACGCTTTGCCAAAGCCAGCCCTATGACGAGCCTTACGTAACCTTCCAGCTTTCGGCAAGGTATGAAGACAGAAACAAGCTTACGTACAGATTTACGTTCGGCGGAAGCGCGTTCACGCACAAGTTCTACGCCGAGCGCGGAGTGTGGACGGGCGCAAAGATGGGTATATATGCCCGCTCGGAAGAGAATACGGGCGGAAGTGCGACCTTTAAATTTTTCAGAGTAACTTGCACGGACAACAGACATAAAAATTAAATTCGCGCGTGTATATACGGCGGTGATATAAGTGGAAAAGACAAAACAAAAATACAATCTGTTTACGGGCAAGGCGCTGTTCCTTTTGATTTTCCCGATAGTTATCGAGGCGGCGCTGTCAATGTCGCTGGGTATGGTGGACGGCCTCATGGCTTCGTACGCGAAGAAGGGCGCGGGCGACGACATACTCACCGCCATAACCGACGTAGACCAGATTTCAAGTTTAATAATTCAGCTTTTCACGGCGTTCGGCGTGGGCGGTGCGGTAATCACTTCACAGCTAATCGGCGCGGGCAAGGTTGAGGACGCAAACAAAAGCGCGAAACAACTGCTTGTTATTATGCTTTTGATATCTCTCGTATTCACCGGCATATGTCTTGCGCTCAATCATCAGATAATATCTCTGCTGTTCGGCGGGGCGGGCGAAGAAACCAAGCGCAACGCCTACATCTATTTTTATATAAACTCGGCTTCGTTCCCCTTTCTTGCCGTCTTTCAGTCGTGCGCGGCGCTGCTACGTGCCCAGCGCAAGAGTATGAACACGATGATGTCGGGGATAATCAGCTTCTTTTTAAATATCGGCTTCAATGCGGTGTTTATTTACTGGTGCAAGCTTGAAATCGCGGGCGTGGCTTTGGGAACGCTGCTTGCGCGTATTTTTCCCGCCGTATTCACTCTGTTTTTAATGACCCGCAAGGGCAACATGGTAAGACTTAAAATTTTCGAAAAATTCCGTTTCGACGGAAAGCTTTTAAAAAGGATTTTGAGGCTTGCCGTACCCAGCGGTATAGAAAATAGCCTCTTTCAGCTCGGCAAAATTTTGGTAATCGTATTTATTTCAATAGAAAGTTATAATTTTGGTGATACCAATTTCCACACTGCGGCGAACTCGGTTGCCGCAAATATAAATACCGTAAGTTCGATAGTCGGCAACGGAATAAATACTTCGATACTTACGGTAATAGGTCAAGCGGTCGGCACGGGCGATATCGGCAGTGTGAAGTATTATATTAAAAAGATGCTTTTCATAAGCTATATAGGAAACGCGTGCTGCGTTGCGTTCACGTTTGCAATGTCGCCGCTGCTTCTAAATTTCTACAACATATCGGGCGACGCGCGCACTATCGCTTGGCACTGTCTGTTGCTGTGCCTTCCCGTGCAGTTTGTAACTTACCCGCTCGCGTTCGGTATGCCCGCAGTGCTCAAAGCAAACTCGGATATGAAGTACGTAATGTTATCTTCTATATTTTCAATGCTTTTGATGCGCGTGGGGCTATGTTACGTTTTGACTTGCGACTGGGCGGGGATACACCTCGGCGCAATGGGGCTTTGGATAGGAATGGTTGCCGACTGGGGACTTAGGGGAACGCTTTTCCTCGGCAGATACCTAAGGGGCCACTGGAAAAAATCTTCCGGACTTTTAAAAGATTATCCCGACTACGGCGACAGCGAAATTGTCGCCGAACATGAAGTCGAAAAATTATTTTGTGATAATGCGAGGTAATATATGAATGTATTATTAATAAACGGCAGTCCGCGTGCGGACGGCAACACAAAAATTGCGCTTGAAGAAATGAGAAAAGTATTTTCCGCGGAGGGTATCGATTGCGAGATTGTAGACGTCGGCACTAAAGCCGTCCGCGGTTGTATCGCTTGCAATTCTTGCTATAAAAACGGCAAGTGTGTTTTCGACGACTGCGTAAACGAAATTGCGCCCAAGTTCGAGAAAGCCGACGGGCTTGTAGTGGGTTCGCCGGTATACTATGCTTCGGCGAACGCAACACTCGTTGCGCTTTTGGACAGACTTTTTTACAGTGCGCACTTCGATAAAACTATGAAGGTAGGCGCGGCTGTCGCGGTGGCGCGGCGCGGCGGACTTACCGCAACCTTTGACGAGCTGAACAAGTTTTTCGCAATAAGCGGAATGCCCGTAGCTTCGGGGCAGTACTGGAACGGCGTTCACGGCAGAGACAAGGGCGAAGCGGCGGAAGATAGCGAGGGCTTGCAGTCGATGCGCACTCTTGCAAGAAATATGTCGTTCTTAATGAAGAGCATTGCGCTCGGCAAAGAAAAATTCGGTCTTCCCGAAAAGGAAAAACCGATACGCACTAACTTCATCAGATAGCAAAACGGCGGAGATTTCTCCGCCGTTTTTATTTATAAAAGGGAACCGTTATTTTTTCGGGGAAGTTGATTTTGCAAATTCCTCTTCATACTTTTCCGCATAATCAACATATAAGTCTACGAGAGTTTGCGCGTTATCCCCTAAACGGTCGATAACGCGGGTTTCTATTTCCAAAAGTCCGCTTATGATAGGTTCTGCAAACGCCAAACCTTTTTCGGTAAGATGAATATTAGTTTCCCGCTTATCCTTGGCGCCTTTCGTCTGCGTAATAATGCCGGATTTCTTCAAGCTCATACAAGTATTGTTTACGGTCTGTTTAAGCAGTCCCCATTCTTGACAAATGGACTTTTGAGTGCAGCCGTCGTTGTTGTAAGCCGTATACAGTACGGCTAAAACGTTATAACTTAGGCCGTGCTTCTTTGCCCACTCAATATACACTAACCTTATTCTGGTGACACTTATGCCGCCCATTATTTTTGTAAAACCGTAAGTATCCATAAATTTATTGTATCACTCTGTCTTAATTATTTCAAGCAAACAAGGGCATTATGTTGACAATAGTCCAAATATGTACTATAATGTTTAAAAAATTTAGTCCATATTTGGACTAATTAAAGGAAAGATTATGAGCAAGAAATCAGCAATCATTGTGCTTTCAAGCATTATAGCGGTATGCTTGATCGCGTGCCTTGTTACGTTTTTCGTAGCTAAGAACGTTTATTCGCCCGAACCTACCGAACCGGTATGTATCGACGGCTGCGATATTCCGAGATACGACGAAGACGGAAACGAAGTGTTTGCCGTCGTTTCTCCCGTGGGGTACTGCGACGTGGATATGATTGAACAAGCGCCCCGCCTCGACACTCTCGACAACAAGACGATTGCGCTCGTCGGCGGAAGTTTTATGGCGTCTACTACGCACTTTGAAATCAGAAGGTGTATAGAAGAAGAATACGAAAACGTCACTATATATATGTTCAATCAAGTCGGTGCGGCGGGGAATTTCGCCGTTCCGACTAAAGGCAGTGATGATAACGAAAAAGTTAATACGCAAGTTCAAAGATTTCAGAAAAAACTTCAAGATTTGGGAATAGACGCGGTTATAGGCGGAAACGGCGGCTGCGGTATATGCACGATGAAAGAAACCGGCTCGGCAATAGCCGCCGAATACATAGGTATACCCGCAGTTATGGTGGCGTCGCCGATGTTCACACAGGAAGTACACTCTATAGGCGTAAGCCGCGGCGTTCCAGTGGTGCGCACTGCGGAATATCCCGGAGCGTTTGCCTCGCATACCGAAAAGCAGCTTAAAGAAAACGCAAGATACGTCGTGTGGCCGCAGATTAAGGAAGCTTTGACAAAACAGATTACGGAAGCTGAAATTAAGTTATATGAAAACGACGGCGAAAGACCTTACGATGAAGTCATTTATTACGGAAATAATGACGAAGTGCAGGACTATTTTAAATATAACGAGTGGACGGACGGTTTGCCCGTAGGCTTGCCGACGCCCGCCAAAGTTAAGGAATATCTGAAATTTACGCCCTACAAAGAAGACGACGTTCTCGGCGGCGACGATGGTATGATTTTAATGGCGAACAGAAGAAATTACGTGTACACCGTGGCGGTAAACGCGGTAATGGCGGGCGTGCCCGCGGAGTTTATGCCACTTTGCATAGCGTTCGTCGAATGTATGGACCACGGCGATTGGTACAGAATGCTGATAAGCTCACACGGCTGGTCGCCCTTCGCATGGCTTAACGGACCGGTTGCAAGGCAGTTGGGTATAGATTACGGTCAAGGCGCAATAAGCGAGGAAACGAACAAAGCGCTCGGCAGATTTATCGACCTTGCCATGCTGAACATCGGCGGCTATTACGTAAAGGAAAACAGAGCGGGCACGTTCGGCTATCTGACGCCGTTCACGTTTGCGGAAGACGAGGAAGCTTGCTATGAGGCGGGCTGGGTGCCCTATCACGTTGCGAACGGCTACGATATGGACAGAAGCACTATTACCGCGGGTTCCGCGCTTTCTTGGGGTAATAACGTGGCGACGTCCACTTCCGATGCGGAAGAAATTATGAAGACTATGGCTTTCGATATTACCGAAAAGCAAGAAAACGGACTCGGCACCATTGACCCGCACGTTTACAGAACGGTGCTGATAACAAAGGACGTGGCGCTTGCGCTTTCGAAGAAATATACGACTAAAGAAGAGCTTGAGGACGCGCTTATCGGGGCTGCGCGAAGACCGGTAATAGAGCGCGCATATGCCTTATACTACGGAAATACCGGCAGTCAGCCGATCAAGAATTACACGTTTGAAGAGTATTATCAGCAAGTTTTGAAAGACCTTGAAGCCCTTAAAACGAATACGGACCCCGCAAAAAATTTCGACGCGGACGTGCGTATGACCGCTTATCCCGAATGGCTGCAAACGGACGCAACCAAAAATCAACAAATACTGACCTTCGCCACAATGAAAAAGGGTGAAACCCCTTTCATAATCACGGGCGACGCTTCGAGAAACAAATTTCAAGTAATGCCCGGCGGCGGATATGCAACCGTTGAAATAAGACTTCCCGATAACTGGGACGAACTTTTGGCGCCCCTCGGCTACGAGCCGCTTGCTTCGTTCTATCTTTCCGACAAGTACGGTTCAACCGAAAAGAAGGATATATCCGCGCCCGACGGACTTTCCGACGGAACTTATCAGATAGTTTCAAGAGAAAGCGGCGTAAACGCAGGAAAAATCTATTTCAACTTCGATACGATTTATTTTGACGGCGGCAAAATCGAAATAAATAAAGACGGGGCGCTTGCCAAGCTTTTAAAAAATCTTACGGCACCGAGTTCGATTATAATCGAAAACGGTACCGTAACGGAAGTTATAATAAGACCGAGCTCAACGAGCGCCGCTGTTTCGGATATTGCCGCTTTGAAGTACGCCGACTACGGCACGGCAAAAATTACGTATGCCATAAACTTAAAACGCAGCAGCGCTGGCGGTGAAACGATCAGTGGCACGACGGTAATAATTTCATCCACTGTCGGGGAGATGTATTTCGATCTGGGCGGCACAGTGGTTACCGATAGCGGAAACGCGGAAAATTTCGTAACCTTTGCGGACGGTAAACTGACAATCAACGGCGACGCGGCGGTCGGTTCGGTCTGCACCTTCAAGGCTGATAACCGCACTGTGACTTTTACAATGAAATTATATAAGCAAATAACTATCGAATACGATAAGGGGGAAGCATAATGAGAAAAAGAGTTTTAAGTTTATTTTTATTGACCGCATTGTTCTTAACGGCTTTTTCGTTTACCGCTTGCAAGGATGAACAGTTCACGGTTAATGACTGCGTGTTTACTTCTTTCACTGCGGAAGATTACGACGGCAATATTATTGACGAAACAGTATTTGCGGAGTACAAAATTACAATGATAAGCGTGTGGGGAACGCAGTGCGACGGTTGCAGGGTGGAAGCCCCCGAGCTTGTAGAAATTAACAGCGAGTATGCAAGCAAAGGCTTTCAAGTAATAGGAATACCGGTTGATAAATACACCAAACAACAAGCGTCGGACGCGGTTGAAGTTATTGACGAGCTACACATAGATTTTAGGAACTTGAAGGTGTACGGCAATAATGTAAAGCAATTTGTTTTAGGTGTAGAGCATTTACCTTATACCATTTTCGTAAACGCGGAAGGCAAGCAAATCGGCGGGGGATATTCGGGGGCTAAAAGCAAAACCGAGTGGAAAAAGCTTATAGACAGTATGCTGGAATTCGTAAGTAAATAAAATAAAAATTAAAGCTCCCGAAGTTGTCTTCGGGAGCTTTTTATTCGTTTTACGTTTGATTAGTGATAAGTCGTTCAAGCATTAAAGCAATTAAGATACAACGTCAACGTAAGGTTGTTAGGATTGTTTAGCTGAAAGAATAATCTTTTCCGCAAGCTGCGGGGGAACTTCTTCGTAGCGTACGAATTCGGTCGTGAACTTGCCTTGCCCGCGGGTAATTCCGCGGAGATCGGTTGCGTACTTGGTTATTTCGGCAAGCGGAACTTCGGCAATTACCGTTGATAAGCCGTCTTCGGTATGGCTGTCGCAAATTCTTCCGCGGCGCTTGGATATGTCGCCCATAACCCCGCCGAGGTATTCGCCCGAAACGGCTACCTTGAGTTTAACGAAAGGTTCTAACAGCACGGGTTTAGCCTTGACAATTCCGTCCTTAAACGCAAGCGCCGCCGCAAGTTTGAACGCCATTTCCGAGGAATCCACGTCGTGATAGCTTCCGTCGAACAGCACTGCTCTAACGCCGGTTACGGGATAGTCGGCAAGCACGCCTTTAGCCATACATTCCCTAAGCCCCTTTTCAACCGCGGGGATATACTGCTTGGGAACGGCTCCGCCTACGACCTCGTCGCCGAACTCGAATTCGCTTTCGCACGGCTCGAAGCGCACTTTGCAGTGACCGTACTGTCCGTGTCCGCCCGACTGCTTTTTGTGCTTGCCCTCGGCTGTGGCTACGGCGCGTATCGTTTCGCGGTAGGGTATGCGCGGCTCGGAAAGCACGACGTCTATGCCGTAGCGGCTTTTAAGTTTCTTTGCAAGAATTTCTATATGTATTTCGCCTTGACCGCTTAAAATCAGCTCTCCCGTTTCCGCGTTCTTTTCAACGCTTAAGGTATAATCTTCCTCGCACATTTTCGTAAATCCCGCAAACACTTTGTCCTCGTCGGCCTTGTCTTTTGCCTTGACCGCAAGGGATAAGCAAGGCTTAGGGAAGTTAATCGGGTCGAATAAAATTTTCGTGCCTTGCGCGCACAGCGAGTGACCGGTAAGGGTGGAAGTAAGCTTATTCAGCGCGCCGATGTCGCCAGCGGTAAGCTCGGACACAAGCTCGGTCTTTTTTCCGCGGAGCGCGAAAATCTGACCTATGCGCTCCTCGCTGCCGGTGTTGGGGTTGTATAAAACCATACCCGATTTTAATTTGCCTCTGAAAATTTTAATGTAGCTGAGCTTGCCCGAGTAAGGGTCGTAAACGGTTTTGAAAACTTGTGCGGCAAACGGTCCGTTTTCTTCGCACGAAATATTTACTATGTCGTCCTTGTCGAGGTCGGTTGCAAGCGCGTTGCGCCTATCGCCCGCAGTGGGCATATACGTAACTATTTCGTCCAAAAGATTTATTACTCCGCGGTTAGAAAGCGCGCTGCCCGCCATAACGGGAATTACGCCGCAAGTTAAAATGCCCTTTCTTATGCCGTGAATCGTGTCCTCTTTGGAAAGCTTGCCGTCGGCAAAATATTTGTCGAGCAACACCTCGTCGTTTTCGGCTGCGGCTTCCATAAGGTTAGCCTGCATTTCGTCCATTGCCGTTTTGAGGTGGGCGGGAAGGGGTACTTCCTTGGGCCCCGAAGTCGAGAACTCGTAACACCTTTCCTGAATGGCGTTTATATAGCCGGTCATTTTCTCGCCGTCCATAACTGGTATCTGAATGGGCGCAAGCTTGCCCGCGTACTTTTCTTTTAAAGCGGCAAGCGTTCCCGCATAGTCGGCGTTCGCCTTATCCATACCGTTTATGAAAATAATCAGCGGTTTCGCAAGCTTTAAGCAGTAGTCGATTACCGTTTCCGCGCCGATTGGAATAATTCCGTTTGCGCCTATGACGAGTACCGCCGCACCGCAAGCGGCAAGCCCTTCGCGCCGTTCTCCCTCGAAATCATAGAACCCCGGCAGATCCAAAACGTTGATTTTAACGCCCTTCCACATAAAGTATGCGCACGAAGTGTACACGGAAAGTTTTTTGGCTTTTTCCGCGTCGTCGAAGTCCATTACGGTGGTGCCGTCCTCGGTCTTGCCCATTCTGTCGATAGCCCCGCCGTTGAACAGCATAGCCTCGCACAAAGTCGTTTTGCCTTCACCGCTGTGACCGATGACTGCAATGTTTCTGATATCCTTTGCAGTAATATCCATAATAAGTCCCCTTTATCAATTGATACTTATATTATACTATGGAAATATCCGATTTTCAATAGGTAATTTAATTTTTTACATATAAACTGCCCGACTGATAAAGTCGGGCAGCTGTCTCTTATACACCACTGACGCTGCCGACGAATAGAGAGGTG
>CAMWLA010000041.1 GCA_947174975.1 uncultured Clostridia bacterium
GAATATATTATAACTCATCCCAATTTACCCCGCTTTCGGGAACAAACTCATCTGAGTCGGTAGGCGTTGCTTTTAATTTCAATAAGCTCTCTTCCATATTCGGAATGGCGGAAAGATAAATAGTTTCTACAATTCCGCGATATTCCTCTTCACTCATTACCACTACGTTACCGCTTTTCGAAGTTACGGTCAACGGTTCGTTATAATTTATTATGTTATCTGTAAGTTCAAAAAGATTTTTGCGGAAATTTGAAATGTTTGTCGTTGACATAATGACCTCCACTATTATTATACTTCATTGTACAATTAATTGTACACTATAGTGGAAAATTTGTCAATACCTGTGTTCAAATTTTTTTACGCTTGATTAGTGATAAGTGAGTGTCTTGATGCGTAATTAAGATACGCCGCTCAAGCGTAAGGCTTGTTAACGTAAGGTTATTTTAATGCTTGCGCCGGTTTTGGCGTCCTGATACATTACCCAATAGCCCGAATTACCCTCGGGATATGCGGGGATGAACGAAGAATTTTCAATACTCGGCGGGGGTGAGACGGGATTTTCCGACGGAACGCCGTAACATATATACTGCGCTTCGCCCCCGCCGTAGATTACGCCGAAAACGTAAAACTTTCCGTCGCCGTAGGTTATGCGCACCCAGCGCGACTGCTCAACCATAGTTTCAAGCGCTTCTTCCTTGGGGTAGGAAGTAAGCACTTTTTCTATCTCGTCTTTCATTCGGGAATAGAAATTTCCTCCGCTTGACAGACCCCCTTTTTCAAAAGATACAGCCTCTTCATTTTTTGAAAAGCCTTGCCGTTTTTCTTCTTTTTGCGGATCTTCGCATACAGCCCCACCGCTTTTATCAGCTTGCCCGAATTCATAATAGTTCTCCTGCGCAAGCGCCTCGTCCTCGTATTTGATAGCCTCGGGCGCCCCGTCTCTTTTTAAATTTTCTTGCCGTTCTATCTCGATGCGGATACCCGACAGTGCGTAATGAAAATCGCCGCACACCGCCGAAGCGACGGGCGATACCTCGCCGTTGACAAAGCATATCAAAGCGGCAAACCCCGCACCCGTATCAACAAGGCTTTCGCCGTCAAAGGTCAGTCCGTCCAAAACGCAAACCCTTATTCCGTCGGACACCGCGCAGACGTACTTGCCCTCGGTAAGCGGGGCAAAGTTTATTAAAGATACATCGACCCGAAGATTAACGCCGTACTTTTCCGCTTTTACCAGCCCCGAAAGAGGACCGCCGTCCACGGAAAAACCGCTTTTAAGTCCGCGTATCACCGCAATATTTTTTGTATAACCGCTCATAAACAACTCCGTAGCTTATTCTATAAAGTTTATTCTTTCACTATATTATATATCCCTACCAATGCAGAAAAACCGCAAAAAATGTAAATATACAAATTTTTTTGCACTATGTTTACTTTGACGGCGAATTAATTGCATTTAATAGGCTATTTTTGTATAATCATAAATGAGGAGATATTTATGGCTTTAACGAAGAACAAAAAAGTGCTTGAATTTGTGGAAAGTTGCTCATCCCTTACTCAGCCCGATAATATAGTATGGATAGACGGCAGTGCAAATCAAATTAAACAGCTTAAAGAGGAAGCCGTCAAAAGCGGAGAGCTTATCAAGCTGAACCAAAATCTTTTGCCCGACTGCTATCTTCACCGCACCAAGGTGAACGACGTTGCGCGCGTTGAGGACAGAACCTTTATCTGCACCAAAAACAAGGACGACGCGGGCCCCGTCAACTACTGGATGGACCCCAAACAAGCTTACGAGCTTACCCGCGAAATCGCGCGCGGTTCAATGAAGGGCAGAACGATGTACGTTATCCCCTATTCTATGGGCGTCGTCGGAAGCGATTTTGCGAAAATCGGTATCGAAGTGACCGATTCCATTTACGTAGTTTTAAATATGAACATTATGACCCGCGTGGGCGTAAACTGCCTTAAAGCTCTCGGCAAAAACGGCGATTTTATAAAGGGCTTACACGCCAAGTGCAACGTCGACGCGGACAACAGATATATAATGCACTTCCCCGAGGATAACACGATTATTTCGGTCAATTCCGCTTACGGCGGAAACGTGCTTTTAGGCAAAAAGTGCTTTGCACTGAGAATTGCTTCATACCTCGGCAAAAACGAGGGCTGGATGGCGGAACATATGCTTATTCTGGGCGTGACGTTCCCCGACCAAACAAAAAAATATATTGCGGCTGCTTTCCCCTCGGCTTGCGGAAAGACAAACCTTGCAATGCTTATTCCCCCCAAGCACTACCTTGACAAAGGCTATAAAGTTGAGTGCGTCGGCGACGATATCGCCTGGATACGCGTGGGCGAAGACGGCAGACTTTGGGCGGTGAACCCCGAAAACGGATTCTTCGGAGTTGCCCCCGGAACCAACGAAAAGAGCAACCTCAATGCGCTTGAAACTACGCGTCGCGGCACCATATTCACCAACGTAGCACTCAATACCGACGATATGACGGTATGGTGGGAGGGCTTGTCCGAAAAGCCCGAACACTGTATTGACTGGACGGGTAAACCGTGGAACGGAGAGGGCAAAGCGGCTCATCCCAACTCGCGCTTTACCGCACCCGCGGTCAACTGCCCTTGCGTTTCACCCGACTTCAATTCCAAAAAGGGCGTGCCCCTTTCGGCTATCGTGTTCGGCGGAAGGCGCGCTTCCGCAACTCCCCTCGTCTATCAGTCGCGCGACTGGAAGCACGGCGTTTTCGTCGGCTCGGCAATGTCGTCCGAAACTACTGCGGCGGCAACGGGTGCAACCGGCGTTCTCCGCCACGACCCCATGGCAATGAAACCCTTCACGGGATACCATATGGGCGATTACTTTGCGCACTGGATAGATATGGGCAAAAAGATAAAAAACCCGCCCAAGATTTTCAACGTGAACTGGTTCAGACAAGACAAGAATGGCAACTTTATGTGGCCGGGGTTTGGCGACAATATGCGCGTTCTCGAATGGATTTTAAAGAGGTGTTCGGATAACCCCGTCGACGCGGAGGAAACGCCTATCGGCTTCGTGCCCAAGGCTGAAGATATCGACCTTACGGGGCTTGACTACGATATCGGCACACTCAAGGAAATACTTACCGTAGACAAACAGACGTGGTTTAAGGAAGCCGAAGAAATAGAAAACTATTACAACGGCGTAATCGGTTCGCGCATTCCCGACGAGCTTTGGGCATGCCTTAACGAATTAAAGGAAAACTGCAAGGTTACAGCCCGGGAAACGGCAAAAAAGCCCGCGGCAAAAAAGACGGATACCGCCAAAAAACCGACGGCGAAATCGCCCTCGTCCGCAAAAAAGGCAACCGCGGCAAAATCTACAGCAAATAAAAAGTAATTCAAATATAAAACTCCGCTGCCCGAAGATAAGAGGGCGGCGGAGTTATTTTATTGCCGAAATTATCCTTAAAACCCGCATATTTCAACCGCAATGACAGAAATTCAACTAACAGTTTAGTTGAAATTATTGAAGATATAAGCGATTTTTAGTATAATTGAAGTATAGAGGTGAAACAAAATGGACTTCGGTAAAAAAATATCCGCTTTAAGAAAGTCGAAAGGAATGACGCAAGAGGACTTGGGAAAAGTTTTAAACGTCACCTACCAAGCGGTATCTAAGTGGGAGCGCGACGAATCTTTGCCCGATATCGAAATGATGTCGAGGATAGCAAAGTTTTTTGAGGTTCCTATAGATTATTTTGTAGACGGTGAAACCGCCACGACGGCTGCGGGCGTTGCAGCTTCAGCTCCCCCTCCCGCACACGTGGGCGTATGTACACACTGCGGAAGAATGTTGACAGAGGAAGAGGCTTACTCCCTTTCCCCCAAAATTATTTGCAAAAGCTGTGCGGAATTAATAAGAAAAAACGACGAACAGAAACGCATCGCGCAAGAGAATATGGCGCGCGAGCGGAAAGACAAGGAAATCGCAGAACAGTGCGGGCACGGCGTGGACGCTTCGCTTGTAGTAAGTCTGATACTTTCGGTTGCTTGTTTTATTCTGTTTACCGTGCTTTGCTTTAAGTTCCCCGACAGCGACGGTTTCTACGGATTACTTGTGTTTTTAGTTCCCATTGCGGTATTCGGCGGCGTTCAGCTGATTTGCGATTTCATTAAAGACTGCAGATACGACGACTTCGACGAAGATATAGGATATACCAGAAATATTTCGCTTATAATCGCGGGTGTGTTTGCGCTTTTGAATCTTGCTTGTCTGCTTACGGTGTATATCTATACGGGACTTATAATTTACGTCTTCATAATGATCGCCGCAACGATACTTTCGTTCACTTTCATCAGCCAATATATGTGGGGTAACGTGGTTAAGTCGATGTTCTCTCTTGGCGGTGCAACATTCAAAATTCCCGGATTCATTATCACGCTTGACATCGATTCTATCATATGGATGCTTGTCGTTAAACTCATTCTCGGCATACTTGCGGCAATAGTATTCGTAATCACTCTAACGCTTGTTGTGGTTTTCTCGATAGTGGCTTCGGCATTTACTTTCATACCGTGCGTTGTGGTAAAGTCGATAAAAGATACCAAAGCACGAACCGAATAAAAATAAGTAAAATAATAAAAGGACGGCACATATGCCGTCCTTTTTGTTGCTTTTTTAAGTTTGATGAGCGATAAGTCCGTATCACGCAAACGCAATTAAGATACATGGATTAAACCTAAGGTTTATTCTTCTTCGGGTTTGTTTCCGCTGTTGCCGAGGAAGGTTCCGAAGTAGATTTCTTTCTTGCCGCGCTTCGCTCCGCCTCCGTTGCCGCCGCTTCTTCTCTCTCTTCTTTCGCCTCTGTCTCCGCCGCGTCCGTGTCTGTCGTGACCGTCGCGGTGTCCGCGTCTGTCGTTTCCGCGTCTTTCGCCGTAGTGCAGTCCCCTATCGTTGGGCTTTGCGTTGTTGGGAATAACCGCGATATATCTGTTGGGTTCCTTACCCTCGGAAATAGTTTTTACTTCCGTATTGTTTGCAAGTGTCGAATGGATAATTCTTCTTTCGTAGGGAGTCATAGGCTCTAAGTTGAGCTTTCTGCCCTTTTCAACCGCCTTTGCCGCTAACTTTTCGGCAAGGTTTTTCAGCGTTTCTTCGCGCTGTGCTCTGTAATTTTCGCAGTCGACTATAACCTTTTTATAGTCGTCTCTGCCGGTGTTTGCAACCGCGCCGGCAAGGGTCTGAATTGCGTCAAGCACGTCGCCGTGTTTTCCGATAACCTTTGCGGAGTTCGTTGCCTTGATTTCGATCTGAACCGTATCTTCTTCGCTGACGATTTCGCTGACCGCGGTAATTTTAAGAATTTCCAAAAGTCCGTCGATAAAGTCGGCAGCGCGCTTTGCGTCGGACTGCTTTTTCTTAATCTGTACCTTTGCCTTAACCGCGCCGAACAGCTTTTTCTTGCCCTCTTCCAAAACTACGATTTCCGCATCCTCTCTTGCGATGCCGAGAGCTTTTAAGCCCTCTTCGATAGCTTCGTCCACCGTTTTGGCGGTGAACACGTTCTCTTGTTCCATTTATTTTAACCTCTTTCTGTTATTGATTGTCTTTTTATTTTTGAACAATTCGCCGCTTGCTT
This sequence comes from uncultured Clostridia bacterium, assembly GCA_947174975.1. Taxonomy (GTDB): domain Bacteria; phylum Bacillota; class Clostridia; order Christensenellales; family Borkfalkiaceae; genus Coproplasma. Next base: position 5,628 of record CAMWLA010000041.1, read on the forward strand.
CCTTTTTAGCAAACTTAACGTCCATTATTTTATTCAATACAACAGTCATAATTAAGCTGTATATAGTATTCGTAATCATATAGGTTGAGAACGCCGCACTGTAAAAGAACGAGAATATACCGTAGATAAGCGGCATCATTATAAGCATCCACTTGTTCGTCCTTGCGCCCGAACCGTCGACAGTTGACAGCTCGTTCGCGTCCTTTTGCGAACGCATGGATATGAACTGCTGCAAGAACATAAGTCCTATTGCAAGTACTATTAATACGAAATATCCGTTTACTCTGTTGCCCTCAAGCTTGCCGTTGGGGTAACCGTCGTTGCGGAGATAATAAGTTACTTCGTTGTAGCTTTCCTCGTACGTTGCGCCAAGGCCCGAACCCGCAACCCTTGAAATCGAAGAGCTGAATTTCGAGAAATCGGGAACTTCCTTATTCAAAGGAGAGTCGGGATACCAGATATTCCTTACCCAAAGGAAGTTGTTTCTGTGTGCCCTGTAATAGTCTGCCGATTTGATTCTTGCACCCTCGCGCACGAAGTCGCGCACGACAGCCATTTTTTCCGATTCTTTAAGACCGGGGAACTCTTCTTTGGTAACGTCCTTATCCAAGCTTACCGACTTGAATACGTTTTGTTCTTTGTACAGTTTTTCCGTAAATGCGTCGAAATCTACCAAATACGCATAAGTGCCGATAGCGGGATCCGTCGTTCTGATTAAGAAACCGTCGCCTTCTACTTCTACCTTCTCTAAATCACCGTCTTCGGGTAAATCACAGAGAACGTACTGTTCTACACTCGAGTTGTACGCTTCTTCCATACCTCTGTATGATTGAAGGTTTGCATACTGCGAATAGGTTGAAAACGCGCTGAACACTACCATGAATATAACCAGCGATACAATCATGGGAAGGCACGCGCCGAACATCGAAATGCCGTTGGCTTTCTGCAGCTCCATAACCTTTTGGTTATACATCTGCTTATCGTTCGAGTACTGCTTTTGCAGTTTTTCCATCTGCGGGCGCATTGCTTTCATTAAAAGCGACTGTTTTTTCATCTTGTAGCGCGAATAGATATCGAGCGGAAGCACTATCGTTTTGAGTATAAGCGTAAACAGCACTATGCCCAAACCTATAATACCGACGCCCTCTATAAGCCACTGAATAATTTTTCCTATCCAGTCGAGATTAACCGAAGGCATTTTCTCAACGGTAAAATCTATGAAGTTTGTTGATAAGTTTAATAAATTTCCCATTTCTTCACGTGGGTTATACAACCCACCTCAATTTAAAATAGTTTTCGGGTACGGGGTCGTACCCGCCTTTTGACAGAGGGTTACAGCGTAAAATGCGCCAGCATCCCATAATTAGCCCTATGATTACGCCGTGATTATTCAAAGCGCGCAGCATATATTCCGAACACGTGGGACTGTAAAGGCAAGTGTGCCTTGATAAGTTTTTCTGATAGAATATGATAAGGCGCATTAAAAGCATTTTTATAAAGGGCTTAAAAACCTTTTTGCGCAAAAGCTTGTACCACTTTTTCAGCCTTTTGCGCATAGGTTTACCTTTTTAAAGCAAGATAACAGACTTTTTTCAAATTCGTTATAACTGTACTCTTCCGCAACCTTGGGAAGAATTATCACGCTGTAAGTTCCCTCCAACTCCCCGCAAGTTCTGCGGAACGCTTCGCGCGCAAGCCTTTTTACTCTGTTGCGAACGTGAGCTTTGCCGTGCTTTTTGGATACGGCAACGCCCATGGACAGCGTATTCGAAGGAAAATACAGTAGCGTAATACAAGGGGAAAACACTCTTTTTCCCCTATTGAAAATCTTCTGAAAGTCCGTATTTTTCTTTATTCTTAAATAATTCACTGACTTTTATATCCTTAATGCAGAGATGCAAGCAGTACAAGGAGCGCGAGGAAAACTTGAAGGAGTTTACTTTAATGTAAATAACTGAAAGTTGCCACAGCGCGACGCCGTAATGCGATGCATATATGCATTAAGCACTTAACTTCTTTCTGCCCTTGTTACGTCTTCTCTTCAAAACGTTTCTGCCCGCTTTCGAAGCCATTCTCTTTCTGAAGCCGTGTACTTTGCTTCTCTGTCTTTTCTTGGGCTGATAGGTCCTTTTCATAATAAATATCTCCTAAAACTATATTGTCTTTTTTTGTTTGATTAGAATTAAACTCAATTAACCGCAACGCTATTAAGATACATTAACAGACTTAGTCTGTCAAGCGTTATTCATTGTCCTTACGGGTAAAATGAGGTACAGCCTGTCCTTATCTCCTTCGTTTTCGCAGATAAAGGGCTGAATCTGACTGTTGAACGCCAGCACGATTTTATCCTCGTTGAGCGCGTTGACCGCCTCGATTATGAACTTTGAGTTCATTGCGATCTTTATATCCTTACCTTCGGTTTCCGCCTTAACGGGTTCCTGAACGCTTCCGATTTCCGAATTAGAGGAAATTTCTATTCTGTCCGAAGTGATATCGAAAATAATTAAACTGTTTTTGTCGCTTCTGACAAGTATTGCAGCACGCTCGATACTTGCCTTTAATGCGTTTTTATCCACTTTCACTTTGGTTGTGAAATCTCTGGGGATAATGTTCTCTTTCTTGATAAAGTCGCCGTTGTACAGTCTCGAAGTGAGAACGGTATCGTCAACCTCGACCAGAATTCTGCCTTTCTGAACGAAAATTTCCGTATCTCCGTCGCCGTCGATCATTTTTTCGATTTCGTTGAGCGTTCTCGCCGGGCATACGATTTCCATATCGCCGGTGGAAGAAATCAACTCTCCCTTAACGGTTGCAAGACGGAATCCGTCAAGCGAAGTAACGCAGATGTGGTTGTCCTTTATAAGGAACTGGCAGCCCTTTAAAATGGGGCGCGAATCGTCGCCGGCACAGCAGAACGAAGTTGCGTTTATAAACTTTTTGAGATCTGCAGTCTTCAGTTTAAAGCTGTTTTCGTTGATATCCGTGTCGATAATGGGGAAATCCGCCGCCGAAAGCACTTGCATCGCGGTTTGTGAATCGGCGTAGATAATATCCATTTTACTGTCGTTTGTCGACAATGTTATCTGCACACCCTCTAGCTTTTTAATGAAATCGGAAAAATATCTGCCGGGAACGCAGACGTCGCCCTCTTCGTAGATATCCGCCTTTATCGTTTTCTGTATGGAAATTTCGCCGTCGGTTGCAAGAACTATAAGTCTGTCATTCCTTGCCGAAATCTTGATACATTCGAGAACGGGGGTTACTGTTTTAGTTGCGCAAGCCTTAACTACTTTAAGCACTGCGTCGGATAAATCGATGCCTTCACAAACAGCTTTCATTGCTTTCTTCCTTGATTGTTTATTATTTATATTAAAAGATTAGTATAGAATAATTATTATTAGGGGAGGTGGAAATGTGGATAATTTACCCCGCTTGCCCCCTATTTTCCTATAACATAATTATATAATAACAAAAAGGGTGCAAAAAAGCAACCAAATCACCCCGAATTGCTGTGGAAAAATAATAAAAATTCTGTGAACGGATTTGTGGACGGTTTGGGCATAAGTTGATAAAAAACGGGTCTTAAAAAGAGGGGCGCAAAGAAAAAAGGGTGAAAAAGATAAGTTGTAAACAATTCAACCGGATTGTGGAAAAAAACGAAGTGGATAGTCTTTATAATTGTGATTTTTTAAAATATCTGTTATAATGTCGGTATGTTGCATGACAGATATCTTAATTTGATTGAAAACGAATACAAAGACGAATTTGAAAAATTCGCTTCACTTTTGATAGATTACAATAAAATTTGTAATTTGACCTCGATTACCGACGAAAAAGGTGTTAAGTACAAACATTTTTACGACAGTATCGTCGGGGGAAAATTTATTCCTTCCAATTTGTCGGTCGTCGAAATAGGTTCGGGCGGCGGGTTTCCGTCTATTCCCTTGAAAATCGTAAGGGACGATCTGAAGTTCACTTTAATTGAAAGCACGGGCAAAAAATGCGCATTTTTGCGCAGCGTTGTGGCTGTCTCTTATACACCTGTCCGAGCCCCCGAGCCGTAGAGGCATGGGGTTTGGCGGGGT
>CAMWLA010000042.1 GCA_947174975.1 uncultured Clostridia bacterium
ATATAGTAAAAGCCGCCGCGCGGAATTTCCGCGCGGCGGCAATGTCTTATTGATGAATTAATCTGCACCTATTGCAACTATTTTTAACTCTTTATTTCCATCTACCGGTTTATTTATTGAATCACCGCCTTTAATAGGAATATCAGTGTTACTAATAGCTTCACTTAACTCAACTTTACTCGTCTTTGAACTTCCAACAGCATACTTACTATATTTTATTCTGAAATACAGAGTTTTATTATTTGCATTTTGGTCTACGTAATCAATTCTTAACACTTTGTTCGTATCAAGATCGCTATCGCTCTTATACGCCCATAAGTATTTCAACTCTGTACCCTCTAAAATATCGAATAATCCCGTATGTGTACCGTTTTTCTTCGTTTCCTTACTGTCGTTAGTATCCTCTCTTACATAATAGTATTGCGCTCCGCCCAAAGGACACTCCATCACATACGTAAACGAGAATACCATTCTCGGATATACGACGGTTGTTGCAACTGTAAGAGTTGAAGGCGTGACGGGCGTATTGAATACTACGTCTTCGCCGACTTCTTCGAAAGCGTACCAGCCGTAAATCGAGTCGGCTAAGTACTTATCGGATGAGTCTTTAGCGATAGATGCGGTAAATTTGCCGTCGGTGATAGAAACATCGTACACTTCCGTTCTGTCAAACGCCCAAACTGCATAGTAAACGCGGTGTTGAATCGTCGTTTCAAATTCAAGAACGTTAGAACTGTTTTCATAAGCCCAGTCGAGGAAGGTATGATATTTTGCGGAAAGTTTCGCGGGTAACTTATCACCCTCGGTTACTTCCTCAACAGTCTTCTCGTAGAACGAACCGTTCCAAGCGAAGCCTTCAACTTCGACAGTGCTCCTAAGCGTTATTTCTGTTATGGGAAGCTCGTCGCGCTCGGCAGTTACGTAAGCGAACTGAGAAGGCATTTCAAAAGTCAGATTTGCACATACATCCGTATCGCCGCTGTCGTAAATTACGGTTGACTTATCCTCATCAGCGTAAACCGTCAAGCGGGTCAAGCCCTCGTTACCGGAAACGGCTTTTACCGTAACGGTCGTATTCTTTTTGACGAAGTACGTGCCGTTTACAACTTCGATACCGGTGCTAAGCTCTATCTGAATATCGCTACCGTCAATCGTAAGCTTATGCCAAGCATTTGCCGCGTCGTCGCTAATTGTTACGGTTACGTTATATATGCCGTTGACTTTTTCAGCCGTAACTAAAACGGAATACTTATAGATTACACCCTCGTTTGCCGATTCTGAGTTCAGCTGGGATATAATCATTGATTTTACCGAATTGAGATAATCGTCGTTTACGCCGGTCGTCACTAAGCCGTCTGCATAGCCGAAATCTTCAATTGCATAGTCGTAACCGTTAACGGTGTAGTTGACGTAGCCCCAATATCCCGCGCCGTTTATCGAACCGCCGGCATTACCGACGCCAATGTAGTTATTTCCGTCTCTGAAATGATTCCACTGCGTTTCAGGAGTGACGCTATTATAATAAACGTTGAGCCAAGTTTGACTGGTTCCGTTACCGGTCGAACATCCGTAGAACGGTAAGTTTTTACCGCTTGCGCTGCCGTCCATAGTAACGTTATCTGCAAGCAGAACAACGTTGAGCATACCGTAGTTGTTTAAGAACGCTTTCGTTTCCAACTTAGTGATATTCGAAGGAACTACTACGTTTTTAAGACTCTGATTTGCGAACGCTTCATTTGCTATCGCAGTTACGGCAATACCCGAAATTTCGTTTTCGAGAATAAGCCATTTATCGGCTTCGGAATAGTTTACGTTGTCTTTATGATTTGTGTTGAAGCCCGAAACAGCATAGTGGTCGTTAACGAAGCTGTATACAACACCGTTGTCAGCGGTTACCGTATTGAGCACTAGCTTAGCATACAGCTTTGTAACCGTGCCGTTGTTCTTGTCGGGTGCAAGCTGTTTAAGCGCTTCGTCGGTATACCAACCGATAAACGCATAATCGCCTTTACCCTCAAAGTTAAGCGTTGTATAGATAGCTGCAAGATTTGCTTCGGGTTCGACACCATCTACTGTAGTTGTATATTCGAAATCACCGAATTTAACAACAATATCGATATCAACTGTTGTTGCTACGATTTCCTCGTGCTCGGTTAACGTTATATTAATCGAATGACGTTTTCCGTCAAGAGGAAGCGCATCGCTTACCGTTACGTCGTAAATGTTCATGCCCAGCTGAGCTACAAGAGTTTCGCTTATAGCGTTAGCAAGGTTGCCCGCCTCAGCATAAGCCGTGAAGCAGATACCGTTGTTAATTATGCCGCTTAAATCAGCTTCCGCGGGTAAGAAATTATTGCCGTCAAGACCGACTACTTCTGTTTTGAATTCCACGTACGCCCAGCCGCTTGACTGTGTCGACATAGTATACGAAGTATTGTTATTGAAGTAAATTCTGTTCCAAGCAGTATCAATAACATTGTTCGTGGTGATAACGTGTGAATAAGGATTATTCTGAGTACCGTTATAATATACCGTAAACGCACTGTTATTTGCTGACTTGCCGGAATAGCAACCGTAGAACACAGAAGTCTTGCCGTTGGAATCCGCTCTGCCGCCGAAGAATACCTTGTCGGCAAAGAATGCGACTTGCCTTAAAGCCTTGTTGTCAAGGAATGCGTTATCGTATACCGCGGTAACGGTTTCGGGAACGAGCACGTTGACAAGCGACTTATCGAGATTTTCGGAATCCTTGTTTGCAAATGCGTTAGCGCCGATATACTTTACAGGGTAACCGTTAATTTCAGACGCAATTTCAAGCCATAAATCAGCGTTGTTATAATACGTTGCGATATTATCGTTTACACCGCTTACGTAGTATGCGTCAAGCTTTGTATCGAACGAATAGTTTACACCGTTTTCCGCTTCGTACAACGTCTTTATGTACTTGCCGTAAACGTTGATTTTGCCGTCTACGATATCATTTCTGTTTACCTTCGTAACGCGGGTTACAAAATCTTCCTCTTTATACCAGCCGAGGAACGAATAATCGTTCAGCTCGTATCCGTAAAGGGTATCACCCACAACGAACGCCGCAGAAACGGGGTTCATACCGTCGATTCTTACGAAATTGAATATAACCTCTACCGCTTCCGCCGATGATTTGTAAATGCTTACTCTTCCTTTACCGTCCGCATCGTAAACAATTGCGATGTTTTCGGCTTCGTCCGAAATTACTATTTCGTTATAGAGGTTTGCACCGTTATCATTAACGTAGATAAGCTTGGTGGTTTTGCTGTCGTCTGCAAATTCGGGGAAATTGCTTACAAGTTTTACGGTCGATCCGTACAGCACTTCAAGCGTGCGCTCGACGGTAACCTTATCTTCCGCATATACGTCGAGATAGATAGTTTCAAGCATATCGGACGAAACGTACGAGTTACCGTTCGAACTATAACAGCCGAATACCGGAGTAATATGCGACTTGGTATTTTCAAACTTGTGATTTCTGTCAAATCCGTAAGTTTGAGTCACGTAATCAAGGTAATTGCGTACTGCGGTTTCGCCGAGCTTCTTGGTGTTGTCGGCATCGCCGTAAATATCTGTTGCGCCTTCAATATACGTACCGAAATCAAGCGTGAAATCAACGAACGTACCGACTTCGCCGTAAGCCTTTAAGCCGCTTAATCCGTTATCGTTTCTTAAAATTACAGCACACAGAGCAGAAAGCGTTCCGCCCGTAAGCTCACCCGCGTTGATATCGAACGCATAATGGTTAAGATCGTTTGCAAGGTTGAACTTCGTTTCCGCAAGGGATGCGCCGTTGCCGTAAACCGATTCGTTTCCACCCGCCTTAACGCACATTCCGGACAGATAATCTTCAAGATTAAACTTGCCCTCTTTTACGTTTTGTTTAAGCTCTTCGTAAAGAGTGTACGTCTTAGCCTTTGTAAGTCCGCTGTTGATATCGACTTTTATGAAGCTTATAATCGAACTCCACAAGAAATCGCTTGTGCCGAGAAGCCATTTTGCGGGTGAGTTATTCTTATCTAATACGTTATCGAGGAAATACTCGAATGTCAGTACTTTGAATTCCTTGTTGTCAGATTCTATATTTCTGCCGAGCACGATAAGCCCGTCTGAATACGTGACGCTTATATCACTCTTCGCCGTTGCAAGAGAACTCTGCAAGGATGCAGCCAAGGTAAGATAGAATTTATCGTTACTATCAAGCCCTACGGTAAGCGTTGCGTTTTTAAGCTCTATAGTCTGGCTGAGTACGGGAATATTTACGTTGACCGTGATATTTCCGGTGAAAGTATAAAGCTTATGAATTTGCTTATCGGCATCGGTTACCGTTCCGACAAGGTCGGATAAAAGCGTCGAAATGAAACCTATATCCGTGTAATCGTCGGGGTTGATTACGTTCTTCCTATTCTCGCAAGCCGCCGCAGTAAGCGAAAGCCAAGCGTCGCTCTCTTCCGTCTTTACGGTTGCAGAAATCGTATTATCGTTATACGTTGCCGTTATTGTGCCGAGCTTGATATTAAGCACAGCTTCTGTAATTGAATCAACGTTAATTTCAGCCGTATTCGTCTTTTTGTCAAACTTGAAAGATTTATCTAAATCAAGACTTAAAAGCGCATCAATCAGCTTAGTTAAAGCAGAAGTTGAGCTTTGACCGTTTTCATCCGTTATTGCCGCGAATACCGCAATATTTTCAACTTCGTCCGGTGAAAGCGAGCCTTTACCCATAAACGTGTTGAGCGTTTCAACGAGGTTGGTATCGGTAATAAGCCTTACCAGCTCTTCTGCTGCATCGAACACGTTTTCAACGTCCGTTTTGAATTTAATGCCGGTAAACGTCGTTCCGCCTATCTTATTGAGTTCGATAAACAGCGTACGTCCGCTATAAGATGCGGTTGCGCAAACGTAAGTGCCGTTGATATTCATTTCAAGACTTACGTGCATTAATTTGGTTGCGCGCTGAGTACCGACAACGCCTTCGCCGTAGTACAGCTGTGCATTGACGGAAACGCCTTCAAGAACGCTTAAACCGCTGTTTGCACCGGTAAGATTTAAAGTTACCGAGTATGCCTTATCGCCTAAAATTTCCGTAAGGCTTTCAGTCTTGTCAAAGAAAGCGTTATAGAGTACTTTAACGAATTTCGAAAGCTCGTAATACGTATATTTGCCGTCTACGTTTTCTTCGGTCTTTTCATTTGCAAGCACTTCGAGTATCGATGAAACCGTAGCGCCGTTCCCCACTTCGACAGATGCACAAAGCTTGTTATCGGCCTTTGCGACTTCAAGCGACAGACAGCCGTCCGCGCCAAGCGTTACGTTTATACCGTCGGAATGACTGATTATAAGGTTATAAATATCAGAAGGATTATTTTCAATTTGAACGGTGAACTCGTTTACAAAGCCCAAAAGCGCGTTTAATACGATTTTAACGTTTTTGTTCTTAGCGATTTCTTCAAGGCTGTAACCGCCGACTTCAATTGCATAAGTTTCAACTTCGTCCGTACCGACATTTTCGCCGTTCGCATCTCCCTTTGCGAACGCATCGATTAAGCCCTTGAACGAATTCACAAGCTTATCGATTTCGACGTTAGTGATTTTAACGCCAGCGTCGTTTACCGTAAGAATTACGAATGGATTGCTGTCCTTATCGTAGACGATATTTATTTCAAGAATTTCGCCGTCGACCTTTACGGAAAGCGATAGCGCCACCTTTAAGGCACCGTCCGCCCAGATAACTTCGCCGCTTCCGGTAACTTCGACTTGTACACCGCCGATTGTTGCCGTTCCGTTAATTACGAACGCAACGTCCTTTGCTTCGGCAATTTTTCTACCCTCGTCTATCATTTTTTCAACGAGTCTGAGTGCAGCCGTCAAATCAAGATATTCACCCTTGTTTACCGTAGGCATTTTGTAGCTGTCGTTGCCTTTAAGAGACATTTCGACGCCGAGATTATCAAGTTTGCCGCAAAGCTGCGCATTACCGTTATCAAGCGTTAAATCAAGCTGCAAATTGCCGAACTTAATTCCGCCGACGGTAATATCAAGCTGAGAAAGTATTTCGTCAACGTCAAGCGTTACTGAAAGATTATTCTGCGAGCATTTGATTATATCTGAATAGTTAAGATTTAAAACAACGCCGACAAGCTTGGAAACGATATCCGCCGCGCCGTCGCTTTCTTCGCTGTACGTTGCGGTTTGATTGAACGAGTTGATTATATCCTTAACCGCGCCTATTGCGTCTTGAACGTCGCAGTAAACTTTTGCGTTTAATTGAGTTTGGTCAATGCGCGTAAGACAGATATAAACCGTGCTGAAATCTTTGGTGTTGATATCTGCCGAATAGTAAGCCGTAAGCTCTACTTCAAGTCCGTAATAGCTTATGAGCATAGGAACGGTCACAGTTATATTGTTGTGTCCGTTTTCAAGCTTTGCGTATGCAGTAGCATTAAGCGTAAGTCCGCTTAAATCGATTTTATCGGTAATTTCACCGCCGTTGAATTTTACGCCTATTTCGTATACTTCGCTGTTGACAATACCCGCAATTCCGCTTACGAACGCGTTGAGGTCTACGTAGCCCTTGCCGTCAAAAGGCGCAAGAGAATTTTCGTTACCGTTTAAGCCTACGGTAAGCCCTAATTTTTCAAGCGTGCCGCCAAGCGTTGCGGTTTGAGGTACAAATTCAAGATTAAGTTCGCCGAAAGTTATTCCGCCGAGCGAAATATCAAGAGAAGACAAAATTTCGTCCACGTCGATACTTACGGAAAGCTTATCGTTCGTTGCGTGAATTATTTCGTTGTAATCGAGATTCAACAGTGTTTCGATTGCTTTGGAAAGCAGACTTGCTTCTTCGCTTGCCACGCTGATTTTATTATTTGAAGCGAATTTTGCGATTATGCCGTTTACGCTGTCAACCAAATCTTTAATTTCGCAGTAAACCTTTGCGTTTACCTCTTTGCCGCAGAATTCGGTGACGTGCAGATAAACGTTACCGTAACTGCCGTCCGATATATTTATAGTATAGTACGCGGTAAGCTTTACGCTTAAATCGCCGTAAGATACTGCAACGGGCAGTTTAACGCGTATAGTTTTATTTTCGATTGCAACGGTTGCAACGCCGTTTACGGTAAGACCGCTTAAATCGATTTTATCGGTTATCTTCGTGCCTTCAAGTGAAATTGTAACGTCGTACGAAGGTTTATTCAAAAGCGAGTAAACGCCTTCAACGTATGCGGTAATATCGACGTAGCTTTGCGCGTCTACTTCCGTAAGCGTTTTATCGGAGCCGGTAATTTCGACGTTAAGTCCCAACCCCGAAAGGCTGCCGGAAAGTTTTGCCGGTTCTCTGTCAAACGAAAGCGCCAAGGTTCCGAAATTGAAACCGAGAGAAACGTCAAGTCCGGCAAGCAGATTGTCAACGTTTAAATCAACGCTTATGGAATCGGCGTCACCCTTGACGTTGCCGATAATTTCCGAGAAATTGAGATTTAAAACTTTGTTGATTATCGTTGCAAGCTCTACTTTGGTTTCGGGTGCGGTTACGGTGCTGCCGTCCGCTTCGCCATTGCTTTCAAAGAGTGCTATTATATCCTTGACTGCGTTTACGGTATCTTCGATATTGCAGTAAACTTTTGCATTTACCTCTTTACCGTTGAATTCGCTTACGTGCAGATAAATTTTGCCGTATGAAGTTTTTTCATATATGTATGTTGCGTTAAGCTTTAAGGAAATGCCCTTGTACTCGGCTTCGATTTCCGCAACTGCGGCAATATCTTTTGCGATAAAGAGATGTGAAGATGCGTTTAATTTAAGCCCTTCGATAAGCGTATCGTCCAAGCCGATATAAATCTTTATCTTGTTGTTTTTCAAAAGATTGTAAACGCTGTTTATATATTCGGCAAGGTCTGCCTTAGTATTTTCGGTATCCCTTGTAATAGGTTCGTCGCCGTTCGGTTCAATTGCAATACTGACGTCTATTTTGGTTTTGTCATATTCAACCGAATATAGATTAAGACTCTTAACAGAGAAGCTGTCAACGTTGTTTACATTACTTCTTTCAAAGCCAAATTCAAGATTGACGCCTATTCCCAAGCCTAACAAATCGTCGGATTTAAGCGTTATTACTGCTTCGGTGTCGGTAAGCCTATCAAGCTTCAATGATTCGAAAAGCGAATCGAGCATGGTGCCCGACTCCTCTTGCTCGTCGACTTCAGAGGCGTAAACCGCGGGTGCGGAGGTAATTCCGTTCACCCAGTTTTTAATGTTATTTATGGGTTCGGAAATTTTACTGATATCGCAAGTTAAGGCAAAATCCGTGCTGTAATAGACGTTTACTGCGCCTTTATTCAATTCCGCATATAAGTCTTGCTTCCCGCTGCCCTTCTTTCCGAGCGCAATCCTTAAATCGATACCCTTTAAAATGTCTCCTTCAAGACTCGAGAGAGGAAGGCTTAAGAATATTTGTCCTTCGTAGTCGGTTTCGCCGAGAGTCAACGCGATGTCAAACTGCTGGCCGCCGTCCAATACTTTTCCGAAACCGCCCATAAGTATGTCTGTAATTTCCGGGTCTTTGGGAGTAGTGTCGGTGGTGTTCGAGCCGGTGGTACCCTTATACTGTTTGAAGTAATTGTTAAAGTAAGCGAAATGCCCGTTATCAAAGCCGTCTTGTGAATAACTATATTCAGTAGTAGTTTTGGAACTGCTGTCCAGATTCATTCCGCCGAGCGCGCGGGGACTTATCGTAGCCTTTTCTTCACAATAGCTTGAAAGGATTTGCCACTTAGCGTCGAAAGTGAAAGTAATTTCTATTTTCTTAAACTTGGGGTAGTCTTTTAATCCGCCCCTCGTCTTCATTCCGTACTGATACCAGCACGCAGCGTTTTCATTAAGATAATATTTTTGAGTATATGTGCCGTCACCGTTATCCACCACGTCGTCCGCACCGATTAAAGACTTCTCGTATAGGGCGTAAACGGAAATTTCGGTTGAAAACTCGCCGTAAACTTTTTTGTAGCCGTTGTTGTCGTACGTTGTGGGTGCGCCGTTATCCCAATTGATATCCGACGGAGTTGAATTCTTATTAGGTCTGCTACCGCTTCTTATATGCGCTTCGTTATTTCCGATAAAGCAAGACTGCGACGAGCTGCCGATCAGCATAGAATACGAAATGTCGGAACAGACCATAACGCTTGCGCCTACCCCGCTCAACTCTGCGTTTTTGTAATCTTTCCAAGACCGTGTAACTTGTTCGTAGCCCGTAGACTTAGTAGAGTTTTTTGCATAGACGTGATAGGACGGCTGATGATCAAGAACGTAAGCCATATAGCCGATATTGTCAATAGGCTTTGCTTTTGTGGGAAGGGTACCGTCCGTAGGCAGTTTTTTTCTTACCGTGGTAGCGTTTTCGTCGCCGCCCACGGGACCGTTATGCTTTAAAGAGGATAAACCCAAAAGCATACTGAACGCCATGATCAGCGACAGCAGTAGAATTGATATTATCATAACGGCTATTCTGAAGCCGGTTACTTGATTCGTTTTAACTTTTTCTTTTCTCATAGTTTTCTCGATTTTAGTTTAACTTAGTTTAATTATACCTTAAATATATTATCCGTGTCAAACCAATTTGCCGTTTTGTATTTAAAAAATATTACAA
>CAMWLA010000043.1 GCA_947174975.1 uncultured Clostridia bacterium
TTTTCATTCATTTCGGTCATAGGAAAATTATACCATCAAAATTTAATTTTCACAACAAAATGCGTGCCTTGTCCGTTGACTTTTTTTTAAAATCAAAGTATAATTAAAAGAGTGCAAATATGCAACATAAATAATAATAAAAATCGGAGGTTTTTAGATGAAAAAATTGACTATTGACGGCAATACCGCCGCTAGCCATGTTGCTTACGCTTTTTCGGAAGTTGCCGCAATTTATCCCATCACCCCTTCTTCGCCTATGGCAGAAGTTGCGGACGAATGGGCTACAGTCGGCAGAACCAACATGTGGGGGCAGAAAGTAAAAATTGCTGAAATGCAGTCGGAAGGCGGCGCTGCGGGTGCCGTACACGGATCGCTTTGTGCTGGTGCTTTAACAACCACTTACACGGCATCCCAAGGACTTTTACTTATGATTCCCAACATGTACAAAATATCCGGCGAACTTATGCCTATGGTTATGCACGTTTCTGCACGCGCGCTTGCCGCTCATTCGCTCAATATTTTCGGTGATCATGCAGACGTTATGGCGTGCCGTCAGACCGGTTTCGCAATGCTTTGCGACGGCTCGGTACAAGAAGTTATGGATTTGGGGTTAGTTGCCCACCTTTCCACACTCAAAGCGAGAGTTCCTTTCATTAACTTCTTTGACGGTTTCAGAACTTCGCACGAAGTTGCAAAAATCGACGTTTGGGACGAGGCTGACGACTACGCTGAAATCAGAGCAATATGTGACGAAGTCGGACTTTCGGAAGATATCGCAGATTTCAAATCGCGTTCCTTAAACCCCGAACATCCTATACAGAAAGGTACCGCACAAAACGGCGATACATATTTCCAGAACAGAGAAACGGCAAACAGCTATTATGAAGCTGCCCCCGCTATCGTTCAGAAAATGATGGACGTTGTTTCGGCTAAATGCGGAAGAAAGTATCACCTTTTCGACTACGTCGGTGCTAAAGACGCAGAACAAGTCATCGTTGCAATGGGTTCTGGTTGCGAAACCATTGAAGAATCGATCAACAAGCTCAATGCGATGGGCAAAAAATACGGACTTGTAAAAGTTCGTCTTTACAGACCTTTCGTTGCAAACGCATTTGTTAAGGCTTTGCCTAAGACGGCGAAAAAGATTGCCGTTCTCGACAGAACGAAAGAACCCGGCTCGCTCGGCGAACCTTTATACCTCGACGTTTGCTCGGCTCTGCTTGAAAAAGGGGTAACCGATATAAAAGTCGTTGGCGGCAGATATGGCTTAGGCTCGAAAGAGTTTACCCCTTCTATGGTGCTTGCAGTTTATAAGAACCTTGAAAAGGACAAGCCGAAGAATCACTTCACGATAGGTATATACGAGGACGTTACAAACTCGTCGCTCAATTTCTCCGAGAAGTTTGACGCAGCGCCCGCCGGTTCGACCAGCTGTAAATTCTACGGCTTGGGTTCCGACGGTACCGTAGGTGCAAACAAAAACTCGATTAAAATCATCGGTGACCATACCGACAAACACGCACAAGCTTATTTCTTCTACGATTCGAAGAAGTCGGGCGGTATCACCGTTTCCCACCTCCGTTTCGGTGATTCACCTATTCAGTCTGAATACCTTATTGATTCGGCTGACTTCGTGCAGTGTTCCAATCCCTCATACGTAACACGTTACGATATGACCAGCGATATTAAACCTAACGGTACATTCCTTATTAACACAAGTGCAACTACTGTTGAAGCACTTAACGAATTCTTGCCCGCAAAGGTTAAACAAGATATCGCTAAAAAGCACATCAATCTCTACGTTATCGACGCAATAAAAATAGCTGCCGAATTGGGACTTCGCGGCAGAACGAACACGATTTTACAGTCGGCATTCTTCCGTGTAAATCCTCAGATTATGCCCTACGACAAAGCTATTGACTATATGAAATATATGGCTAAAAAGTCGTTCGCAAGAAAGGGTGACGCCGTTGTTCAGATGAACTATAACGCAATCGACGCAGCTGCCGGCGATAACCTTGTTAAAATCGACGTTCCCGCAGCTTGGGCTAAAGCAACTACGGGCGCTGAAATGGTTAAGGGCGCAGATAACGCTTACTATCAAGAAATTATCAAACCTATCCTCTACCTTGAAGGCGACAAGCTCAAATCTTCTCAATTCAATGCAGACGGACACGTTCCTACCGGTACTACGAAGTATGAAAAGCGCGGCGTTGCCGTTCTCGTACCCGAAATCATTCAAGATAAATGTATTCAGTGCGGAACTTGCTCGTTCGTATGCCCCCACGCTTGTTTAAGACCGGCACTCGTTGCTACGGGAGCCGATAAGCCCGATACGCTTACCTTAAAGCCCGCTATCGGCCTTGCAGGATACGATTATAAGATGCAAGTTTCACCGCTTGACTGTATGGGTTGCGGCGTGTGCGCAACAGTCTGCCCCGTAAAGGACGGCGGAGCAATCAAGATGATACCTCTTGCAGAATCGCTTGAAAAAGGCGAAGATAAGAACTGGGAATTCACAGTTGACCTTCCCGACGTTGACACTTCGAAATTTAAAACGAATACCGTTAAGGGTTGCCAATTTGCTACTCCCCTCTTCGAGTTCTCCGGCGCGTGTGCCGGCTGCGGCGAAACGCCTTATGTTAAAGTTATCACCCAGCTTTTCGGCGAAGATATGGTAATTGCAAACGCAACGGGTTGCTCGTCAATTTACGGCGGCTCGTCACCCACTTGCCCCTACACCACCAACAAACAAGGACGCGGCCCCGCTTGGGCAAACTCACTGTTCGAAGATAATGCAGAATTCGGCTACGGTATGAACCTTGCTTATACGGCAAGAAGAAACGCAGTCAAAGCAAAAGTTGAAAGACTTGCAGAGCTTTGGGACGGCGAAGGTAAACAGCTTTGCTTGAATTATCTTAAAGCATTCGAAGACAGAGAACCTTCTAAGAAAGCTTCCGCTGAGCTTGTAACAGCACTTGAGGCTTGTCACAATTGCGGCTGTGAAGCTGACGCACTTGTTAAAGAAATACTCGCAGCAAAAGATTGCCTTGCTAAGAAATCTATCTGGATTTTCGGCGGCGACGGCTGGGCTTACGATATCGGTTACGGTGGACTTGACCATGTACTCGCTTCGGGCGAAGACGTTAACGTTCTCGTACTTGATACCGAAGTTTACTCCAACACCGGCGGTCAAGCTTCAAAATCAACAAATATCGGCGCAGTTGCTAAATTTGCCGCTGCCGGTAAGAGAGTTAAGAAAAAGGATTTAGGCATGATTGCAAAGTCCTACGGATACGTTTACGTAGCTCAAGTTGCAATGGGCTCCAACCCCGCACAGCTTTTGAAAGCGTTAACAGAAGCCGAAGCATATCACGGTCCTTCACTTATCATTGCTTATGCTCCTTGTATCAACCACGGCATCAATATGACAAAGAGCCAGCTTGAAGAAAAAGCGGCCGTTGACTGCGGTTACTGGCAACTTTACAGATACAACCCCGACGGAGAAAAGTTCACACTCGATTCTAAGGAACCTACGGGCGATTATCAAGCATTCCTTGCCGGAGAAACGAGATACGCTTCCCTTGTTAAGACTCAAGGTGCTGACGTTGCTAACGAGCTGTTCAAGAAAACTGAAGAATCTGCAAAAGAAAGATTCGAAACTTACAAGAAGCTTTCAGAAAATTAATCAAACATAAATAGATGCGGCGAATTCCTTTATGGAATTCGCCGCATTTTTTACTTTAATAAAAAGAAATATTATTTCTTGATAAATAATTTCTCTCCATACTCGTCAGTGCCATTTTCAACAAAACCGTTAGATAACCAAAACCTAATAGAGTTTTCTTTAGCACTGTTTAGTTCATAGTATGTTGCGCCCTCAGCTTTAGTATAGTCTTCCAAAGTCTTGAAACATCTGTGTCCCATTCCGTTCCCTCTGAATTCCGGGAAAACCCAGAAATCCAAAATAAAACACTTCCCTTCCTCACTTTGATAAATACAATAAGAGCAAGCACCTATTTTTCGTCCATCCTCTATAAAGTATATTAAATGATGTTTATCGAAATTCCGCATTATATGCTGTGCAATTACGCCACGATACTCATCGGAAATAAAATATTCGAAGTCGTCGTCACAAATTATTTCATCTTCTACTAAATACCTAATGTGTTCATCCCAAAACGTATTTATTTGGTCCAACTCTATTTCATCAATACTTATCATAATCTTTTATATTATAACATGCCTAATTAAATATATCAAACATAAAATTAAGGTGCGCCCGCAATGCGGACGCACCTTTTTACTTTTGAGTATTATCTAGTTCTTAAACATCTAAGAAATTAAGCGTTACATAAGGAGCCTTATACAGATCATCCGAATCGGGATCATCGTTTTCAACTATCGTCCAACGCGTTTCAGTATCAAGGTTGAGGTAATATTTACCGGTGATATAGTCGTCTCGGGTTCTAAGGTCTTCTACTGTGAATACTTCAACGTCGTAGTCGGTATTGTATTCTTCCATCAGACTGATACAGCTCGTTACGGAAACTTTGGCTCTGACACTTGAAGAGAAGTTACCGAGAATAGGTGATGCGTTCTTCAACGAAACGTCTCTCAATTCACCTTGAATATGGTGCGTTGCGAGCGATATACAATTCGAAATAGTCAGCTCACCTAAACCGCCCTTATGATAACCGAGCATGCCGCCAAGTCTTGACGAACCGGGAGCTACGTCAGTCTTTAACTGTCCGGAATAGTAGCACTGGGTAATAGTAAGCGTATCGCCGTCTTTATCTTCCCAAGCAGCAACCATACCGCCGCCTTCGCCGGTAGTAGCCGCTTCGATATCGGTAACTACGTAGCAGTTATCAATCTTGATCGCGTGCACGTAATTCTGAACGTAACCAATCAAGCCACCGACACGCTGCGTACCAACTATTCTGTGATTAGCATCGCTATTTACAATAGAAACTTGCGAAATGGTTAGATCGCAACCGGACTTACTTGTATCACCAACATGACCTATAAGTGCAGCGGCACGCGCATTGGAGCTGTTAATATTAACGTTGGTAAACGCAATATTATAGAAGTCACCGCCGGAGCTTTCGGATACAAATCCTACTTTATCCTCCTTAGCTTCAATTGACAGATTGTCAATTTTAACGTTCATTATAGTTCCACGGGTCACCTTACTGAAGATGCCTTTATTTGTGGTTGTCATATTCGAAAGAGTATAACCGGCACCGTTAAATACACCGCTGAAGCCCGTAGTACTGCTTACGAATGATACGCCTTTAAAATCTAAGTTCTTAGTAAGCGTGTAAATAGTTCTTGAAGGTTCTTCACTGCTTATTGTGCTTCCTTGGGCAATCGTCACGAACTTCTTAGTCGTATCAATATTAATTTTATTTATCTTTGATGAATACAGCTTAGAAGTAATATCTCCGTTTACATTTCCAAGCGCATAGTAAACATTATATGAAGCAGTGTTTGCGTTTGCGAAACTGAAATTAATATCAGTATCTCTAAACTCGTAAGATTTTACTCCGGAATATGTCTTGATATTATCTACCGTTAAATCAGTGAGTTGAGTAGGCGATGATACCGCATAAAGTATACCCGTTGCACTGCTGGGTTCGCCGGCAATTGCAAAACCTTCACGATTTGCAACTACAGTCGACTCATCATTCCTAAATGCAACTTCTCCCATTGCATTTGCAACGTATATACGATAAGTCATCGTATTTGCAACTTCATTTGAACCCTTAATCGAAACGCTGTGTGTTATTGTGAACACACCGGCAACCGACGGAGTAAACTCTCTTATCGCAACCGGATGCGTATTGGCATTAAGCTGATACGTATAGGTCGTTTTAACGTCGTATTCAGACTCTTTTAACAACTTAGTACTGTCTGTACCGTCGTTACTGTCATAATATAAACCGTTTTTAACCCTAACTACGGGTTCACGATAAGGTCTGTATTGATCTACAATACATTTATACTTTCCGCCGTCGTAAACGATAGTACCGTCAGCATCTTCGACAAAAATTTCACCTACCGAAGGAATACCCTTTTTCAGTATCAATTTGTAATCTTGAGTAACAGAGGCATCACCATGGGTGATTGTAGCAGTAAGAGTCACTTCCTTATCTTCGCTAGGGTCGCGCTGAATTTCAATGACAGCAAATTTCGAACCGGAAGAGTCTACTTTAATTTCGTCTGCACCGTCTTTAACCGTAATGAATTCGGTATCATTTGTCGTCCATTTAATGTCTGCATTCAGCATCTCAACGGGAACATCGAAATCCTGGTAAACCGCATCTTCAACACAGTTAAGAGTTAAAGCTTCTCTTGCCCTCTCAACCATTGCCATATCTTCAGATGCAGCGTCACCGTTAATGAGATCTTTCTGATAGAAGTGTGTGTATTTGTCCCAACTTGTAAGATTTAACTCGGAACCGCACGTTACGCCTTCACCGAGATATGATGCGATAAGCTTTTCACCATCAGCAGTCTTCGCTAAAATATCGCCCATATTGATTGAATGGTCCGCAGCATTACGGCAAGTCAAATGAACTCTTGTGGCTTTCAAGGAAGTAATCTCACCATTGGAGATTACCATTGAGTCGCCGTTGCCCTTCAACGTACCCTCGTCATTGGGAAGTTTTGTAAACATTTCTGCAACGTCGATAAGCTTTTCTTGCGAAGTGAACTGTTTTTTATTGTTTATCGTATCGCCTTCGATTACGCCTTGAATTACGTTAGTTTTATTTATTGCGTCAAGCAAACTGTTCATTACAGTTCCGCGGTAATTATCGGAATCAAGCGACTGTATTTTTGAATCACGGACAGAAAGCACGTTATTGATTGCATTATAGCTGTACGTCTGACGCGACATATCTATATTCGAATGTTCGTCAAAGTTCTTTTCGTTTGCAACATTACCGTCCATATCAACCATTGCAGAGTTGTTATATGACGTTACGTAAGTTGATTTGATATAACCGGGGTTTGAGTTATCGGTTACACCGTGCATTCTGTTATTATATGAAAGACAGTTATAAAGGTAAACGTCGCCGTTCATTATCGAACCGCCGAGCTTAAATCCGTTACCGTCTCCGTCACGGGTCATATAAGGATTAACGCTGTTTTCACCGGTATGATATGCCTTTGTTTCATCATACGTCGGGAACAGAGAATTACATTCATCCCTCGTATATTCAAGATAACCGTTTTCAAACGCTACGCAGTTATACATTATTACGGTACCGATATTACCGGAATCCGTCTTTGCGTATAAGTCCCAACCGTCGTCAGAGTTACGGTAAGCGATACATCCGTCAAATACGTTGCCGTAGCCTACGGTAAGTTTTGCGGCAAAGCCGTCGGCATTTTCACCGAACGTTTCGTTATCGTAATTGTTGTGCGACGTACAGTTTTTTACGAGATTGTAACTGGGCCACTGGAAAATCGAGTTATAGTTATTGTACGATCTTCCGAGCTGTAAGCCTGTATCGCGGTTGTTGTAAAATTCACTGTACTCAACGGTATTATAGCTTCCGCCTATATACAAACCGTTGTCGCCCGCACCGCAGATATCAACGCCGTACCAATAAATATAGTCGGTATCGATTTCAACTCCGCGGTTAGTGCTGAGGAATCTCATTGCACTGAAATCGAGAACAGCCTGTGTTTCCGTACCCTTATAACCGCTTTGTTCTCTTTCAAGTGCGGCATTTACTATTCTAACGTATTGATTAAACGTACCTTTTACATCTTCCCTTAATATTTTAATGAGGGTTGAAATTTTATACGTACCGGGTATAACATACAGGGTATCACCGGCTTGAAGCTTTGTATCCATAGTGCTCGAAAGAATGTCGAGTATATTGAAAGGATGCTCCATGGTGCCGTCGCCGTCTCTGGTACCATCGGGTGCGGTATAATAAACGTTACCCGTAACCGATTTAGTTTGACCTAACGCCGTATCTATTGTTACGGTTTTCTTAACGTTTGAAGAATTATCAACAGTGCTTACTTTATCGTTACGGTTAAAAACCGACATAATTCCGCCGATTGCCGTTGCCGATATTGCGAGAGCGGCTACTGCAGAAAATATTTTTTTGCTTGATTTAAATCTTTTCATCATCATTACCTCCCTCTTAAGCCTTTACACCTTTATTTGCATTGTATTCTATATCGCTGAGGTTAACGTTCTTTGCCGATCTTGCATCGGGAACAACGTCTTGCATTACGATAGAATGAATTCTGGCAGATCTGTCATAGCCTTCTTTATTGACTGCTGCAACGATCACATATCTACCGGGTTTAGTTATCGTAAACGTTAATTCCGCAGATACAGATCCGCTAACAATATACGTGTTGGACTTCGCCGGATCTTCCTTAGCGCTGCTTGCATTGAAAGTTGCTTCAATATATTTTTTACTGCTAACTTCCATCAAGCCGACGCTCGATTCATTCTTTCCGCTGTTAGAGCTGAATCCGATTGTAATCGTGCCGGTTCCGATAAACGTTACGTATAAAGCTTCTTTCTTTATTTCTATAACGTCTTCACCCGCACCCCATTCGGTTTTGTTTCTGTACTGTACAGTACCCGTACCTATTTCAAGGAAAGAGTTAACGCCCTTCAAATCACTCTGTGTGAGGTCAGTCTTATCACCGGGCATTTCAGAGTAATCTATAGCGCTGTAATCATAGACATAGTTTAACGTCTGACCGTAAGGCATCGTAATAGAATAAGTCACGTTAACTGACATAGTAACGTCCTCACCCTTAGCGTTATAGTCGGTATAAGATACTACCGTCGAAGCATTAGCGGCTATCGTACTGGTATTGATTGCAAAATCGCAAACATCAGACGAAATTTCTCTTGTTGCACCGGAAGTATAAGTTGCGGTAAACGTCCACGTCTTGGAAATAACGTCAATACCAGCGCCTTGAGTGAAAGTACCGCCTTTCAGTTCGAAGTTAGTCATGGCATCATTTACGTAAACCAACACGAAACCTTTACGGGTGAAACCGGGTATAGTATCTGAAGCTTTTTCTGCCCAAATTGCATACGCACCGGCACCAACCATAGCTTTACCGTCGGTCAATTCTACTTCTTCTTGACCATTGAAAAGCTTAGTAGTATATTCAGTAATCTCATCGCCCACAGTTCCGTCTTCATTGATTTCCTTTACTACTATCTTAGTCGTATCAATTTCTACGGTTGTCTTTTCTGCCGTAAGCGTAAACGTATCTTCCGTACCTTCCGTCAACGTTACTTCAAGTCCGTCAAAATCGGGAAGTTTATTTACCGTAACGTTGTAAGAAGCGTCTTTGGTAACGTTTTCATAGGTACTGCTTACTTTAATAGCATAAGTTCCCGCTTGGGCTTTATTGAAAGCCGAGCTGTCAACCGTGTATTCATTTGTATTCAAAGTAACCGGATCTTCGGAATTTGAGAAAGTAGCCGTTACTACAATTCCCTCCGACGTAAACTCGTCACCGACAAAATATTCGGTTTTTGCCTTGGACGCGTCAACACTGATTGACTGCAACGTCACAGCAGTTTCGCCATCACCTTCATTGCCCTTATCCGTACCATCATCTTTGTTACCGCACGAATTACAACCCGCCAAAGGAATTGCA
>CAMWLA010000044.1 GCA_947174975.1 uncultured Clostridia bacterium
ACCAAATGAGGATACAATTAAGCGACCATTTTACATATAAAAAATTATTGCGGTTCGTATTGTCACCCATTTTAATGATGATTTTCACGTCCATTTACGGCGTAATAGACGGACTTTTCATTTCCAATTTCGTCGGCGAGGACGCTTTTGCCGCAGTAAATTTAATTATGCCCGTATTAATGATTATGGGCTCTATCGGCTTTATGATAGGCACGGGCGGCACTGCTATCGTATCCAAGCTTTTGGGCGAGGGAGATAAGGAAAACGCCAACCGCTATTTTTCGCTGTTCATTTTCGTAACGGTTATCGGCGGCGTATTCTTTGCGGTTTTGGGCGAAATTTTAATTCCGTATATCCCCAAATGGCTTAACGCCAGCGAGAATACGTACGGTTACTGCGTACTTTACGGCAGAATTCTTTTAGCCGCAATGCCCGCCTTTATGTTGCAGAACGTCTTTCAGGCCTTTTTCTCCACGGCGGAAAAACCCATGCTCGGCTTTATCGTCACCGCCATAGCGGGCTGTACGAACATCCTTTTGGACGGAGTTCTCGTCGGCGCGGTGAATTTCGGCGTTACGGGCGCAGCGGTGGCAACGCTTGCAAGTCAAGTCGTCGGCGCGGTTTTGCCTATTTTCTATTTTTCAATAAAAAACAACAGTCTTTTAAGACTTGGCAAACCCAAATTTAAGTGGAAAGTGCTTTTAGACGCATGCACTAACGGCTCGTCCGAATTCGTAAACAACATTTCGTCGTCGATAGTCAGCATAGTTTTCAACTATCAGCTTATACGCCTTGTCGGCGATATGGGCGTTTCGGCATACGGCGTTTTAATGTACGTCAACTTTATTTATTTTTCGATATTCATAGGTTACTCTATAGGCGTGGCGCCTTTAATCGGATACAATTACGGCGCGGATAACAGAGAGGAGCTTAAAAACATTTTCAGAAAAAGCGTAATCATTGTGGAAGTGTTCGGTGTTTTGATGACCGCGCTTGCGCTGGGGCTTGCGTATCCGATATCGTGGCTGTTCGTAAGAAAAGACGCCGCACTTTTGGAAATGACGGAAAACGCATTCTACGTAATTTCGTATATGTTCATATTTGCGGGCTTTTCAGTTTTCTCGTCGTCAATGTTCACGGCGTTCGGCAACGGACTTATTTCCGCGCTGATATCCTTTTTGCGAACCATCGTTTTCCAGATTGCCGCGGTGCTTATTTTGCCGATATGGTTCGGCTTAAAGGGGGTATGGGTTGCAGCCTTAATACCCGAAGTTTTAGCAATGCTGACGTCCCTTCTGTTCGTAATCTTAAAACGCAAAAAATACGGCTATGCATAAAAAAACGCCCCGACGGGGCGTTTTTATTTTAAGTTTATCATTTCCGTATACGGCAAATTTTCAAAACCGCATTTTTCATACAGCGCAATTGCCCGCACGTTTTCTTTTTCCGCTTCGAGGCGCAAAACCTCGTTCGGGTATTTTTTTCTTACAAAGGCGAAAAACGCTTTGCCTATACCGTTCCCACGCGCCGAGGGTAAAAGATATAAATCTTCAATCCAGATACAGTTTTTGCCGAACTCGGTTGAAAAGCTTTTTGCAAGCATTGCGTAGCCTAAATAATTTTGTCCGTCCTTGAATACGAACCCTTCCGCATAGGGGGATGAGCCTACGCAAGCGTTGAAATCGTTTAAAAAAATCTCTTTTGAGCCGTTCGTTGAAACCGCGTCGGAAGCATAGAAGACGCGCATCATTTCAAGCACTGCGTCCTTGTCGTTTTTCGTCATTTTTACTATTTGGTAATTCATATTTTAATAGTAACAAATCCACGCGCAGTTGTCAAATCCGATATTCTCAGATGTGCAGTTAATAATATATTATATAAATAATGTTGACAAGAACGATGTTTTGATAGTATAATATCATAACCATAATATAAAATTAAGGAGCAAGAAGATGTCAAAAGTACTTAAAACGGTTTTGATATTCTTGGTATCGTTAATCCTGGTTGCCGCAATAGGCATTTGCGTGGTTGCCGCGCTTTCGAAAGATAACGGCGGCGACGGCGCGGATACCGGTAACGGCAGCACCGTTGATAACGGCGGCGACAAGGACAAAGACAAGGACAAAGATAAAGATAAGGATAAAGATACCGACACTTCGAACAAAAACGAATACAAGGGTCTTTTTTCCGGAAACTCGACTAATTACGTATTGACTTCCGACTATACGTTTACGGAAGCGGACGTAAAGGCGACGGCAAGCAGTAGCGGCAACGTTACGCTTAAATACTTATGCTCGTTCGATTTGGGCGGTCACACGCTCAACCTCGGCGGTTATAAGCTCAGCGTAGTTGCAAATTCCGCATCCGACGCCGGCAAAGTTATAAAGTTCAATAACGGTAAAATTACCAACGGCTCGCTTGATATTTCTATCCCTAAGGGCGATATCGAGTTTACAAAGACCGATATCGATAAATCGGTTTCGTATGAGCTTGAAGCGGCAAAGGATACGATAAAGATCAGCAACGCCAAGCTTTTGGGCAAGTGTACGATTAATTCGAACACTCACGTAAACGTTGAATATTCCACCGTAAGCGATTTAACCTTTACGGGTAACGGTATTTTAACCGCGGGCAACAAGGCGGACTTAGGCACAGTTACCGTAGGCGAAGCAGCAAAGGGCGCAACCTTGAATATCGCGCCTACGGCTACGGTAAATAAGGTAGAGCTTAACTCCCAGGCAACCCTTGACGTGTTCGGCAACGTTTCAAACATATCGGTTACGAATACGGCAAGCGGCGCTTCCGTTAATCTTAACGAGGGCGCGGCGGTTGCAACCGTCGTAGTAAATGCGAACGGTATCAAACTCGACAAAGACGACAACGCTTCCGTGTTTCAGGTAATCGTTGCGGAAGGGGTTGCCGGCGGCATTACCGCAACCGGCGTTGAACTGACCACAGCAACCGCGGACGATATGCAAGGCTTTCTTTCGCACGCACATATTCTTAAAGAGGTTTTAAATACCGAAGTAAGCTGTACGCAGAACGGCGAATTAAAATATGCATGCGACGGTTGCGACGCAACGATATCTCATTTTACTCCCGCATACGGTCATAATTACGGTTACGAAATAGTAAGCGAACCCACTTCGACGAGTGACGGCGTTTACAAGTACACTTGTGCGAACTGCAACCACAGCTATGACGCGACTATCAGTAAGGCTGACGCGATTTTCTATCATATGGACGTTGCAATGATTGAAAGGGACGGCAACTATTTCACAACCGTTCGTCTTCAATACGTTTCCGACGCTTCGGGTGAATATTATTTACTTACGAAATCGCTGTTACAAGTGTATACAGCAGAAACTTCCGAAACCGTTTATACGGTAAAATTGGCTTGCGTAAACGGCTTGCCCGAAGTTAAGCCTACGCTTTCGAAACACTGTAACGACTGGAAAGAGCTTGCTCTCGATTACAGCGCAGAGGCGACCGCCGTTCAGAACAAAATAGTCGGCGGCAACGTAAAGGCTACCGGCCACGGTTACGAGGCAGTAGGCGGCGGAAGAACCAAAGTCAGAGATCTCGGCACCGTCAACGCAAGCTTTGCCGGTACTTGCTACCGCAACGAAAAGACTGGTAAAGTTTCTTACGTTTCCGTACACGATTTACAAGCAACCGGCACGTACGTTGACGCAAGCAAGGGCTGCTCCGGCGGATTAAACGTAACCGTAACTTGTAAAAACAACTGCGGTTATAGAAATACGGAAACGTCCTCGTGGCACTATTATCTTGAAAGTTCCAAAAAGGTGCTCAACACGCAGTGCAACGGCGAAAACGATTATTTCGAAGATGCAGAGTGCGTAGTTTGTCATTACAAGAACGTATCGTATTCTTTGGATTCAAAATATCATACTTTGTCTTACGTGAAAAGCGGCGAAAGCATAAAAGTTGCTGATTTGTCTGCTCGCGGCTTTGATTGCGACGGTTTCTATTACGGCACCTATTGGGTAAGGCACTGCTCAATTTGTGGCATAAACGCCTACGAATATTTCTATTACACACATACAAACGCAGCGGGATGCCTCTATCATAAAGCTTACTTTGTCGAATATCAAGGCAACGAAGATTTTGAAGGCTTTACTTTAAAGGCGGAAAGAAGCGAAGAGGGACACCGAGGCGTATACAGCGAACACGTCGATTATACCGACTTAAATCAAGCCGTTGCCGACGTTCTGGCTGTTACCCATGAAGACGCACTTTTGATAACGCCCGTCAGTGCATATTCTTACGACTATCACTGCCAAGGCTGTAATTTGAAATACCGCGACTATATCGCAATGCGCGACGCGGGAGATGACACCGGTTGCAATTCGTTCGAACTTACTATGTATTATGATGGCGGAAACATGTCCTCATGGTCTTACAGATATGACTACACGTTGGCGACCGCGATAGACAGAGCGAAAAACTATTACGGTATAACCTTAGAATATGAGCTTAACTTAGAAGACGCAACGGTTATGTGGAACGAGTGTTCGTACACCAAGAATTCTTCCGGTAACGTTTACGAGCATATTAACTTGCGCAGAGAAAGAAACTATTACGACTACGAAGACCGCGGTATGTTCGATTTAAGGCTTGAAAGAAATAACGATTCAATGACGCTTGAAGTTTATTACGTCGGTCATTGCCAAGTGTTTACGTCTTATTATAATAAAGTAGACGAAGAGTGGGTATCAAGCTATGGTCCTATGGCGCATGAGAAGCACTATGAAAGCTATGTTGACGGTGAAAACTGCAGAGAGGACGGCAAAAACTGTATCTATTGCGGTAAAGATTTAGGTCACGAGCATAGGATGGATTGGGACGGTTGGGATCTTGACGGACATTGGACCAGCAACCCTCTTGCGACCGGCGGTATCAGCGGTTTGGATGCGTCACTTCGCTATGACGTTTGCTACGATTGCCACGGTATGATAGGCGTAACTGTGACGTTAAGAAGCGACTGGACTCTTACCGGCGACGTGTATATTAAGGCGGAAGATATTACATTCGACCTTAACGGATACACTATCGACTTGAACGGCCATAACCTCGTAATTTACAGCTATGCCGGTGAAAGAGTAGTAATGACCGACAATGCTTACAATACTGCAAGCGGTTCGTCTACCGGTTCGATAAATAACGGCGTGTTAGTTCTCGCATCCAACGGCGGCGACGTCGTTTTGGGAACTGTCAGCGGCAGTGCCGACGCAGTTTTAATCGACACAGCCGACAGAAAAGGTCTGTACGACGCGATAGTGGCAGAGGGATACAATATGCCTTTTGTAAGGGCTTAAAGTTAAACTCTGATATAAAAATTTGTAATTTCCCCGTCGCGGCAATCTGCCGCGGCGGGGTTTCATTATTTTTATTGATTTTAATTGTATTTCGGGAGTTTCTGTGCTATAATTTCTATATATGGATATACTGGATAAGCTTAACGACGAACAGATTAAACCGGTAACCGATACCGAGGGTGCGGTTCTGGTGCTTGCGGGCGCGGGCAGCGGGAAAACCCGCGTTTTAACCTCGCGCATCGCCTACATACTTTCAAAAGGTTTGGCTGATTTATCGGGAATACTTGCAATAACCTTTACCAACAAAGCCGCGGGCGAAATGAAGCAAAGGCTTGAAAATATGCTCGGCGGGGGCGACGGGAAGTGGATATGCACGATACACTCTATGTGTGTAAAAATTCTTCGCGAATTCGGCGGCAGAATAGGCGTAAAGCACAATTTTTCCATATACAGCGAAGTAGAGCGCAACAACGTAATAAAGAAGGTTTATAAAGACCTTGACTTCGACGACGAGCAGCTTTTAAAGAGCGCGAAATACCATATCGGCAACGCGAAAATGCTCGGACTCGACCCCGAACAGTACGGGCGCAAATACGCTTTCGAGCGGGGTATCGACAACGTCGTTATAATATATGAAAAGTACTGTCAGCGCTTAAAAGAAAATAACGCGCTCGACTTCGACGATTTATTGACCGAAACTCTGCGCCTTTTAAGACAAGACGGCGAAACGCTTGAATATCTTTCGGACAAGTTCCGCTATATCCACGTCGACGAGTTTCAGGACACAAACGCGGTTCAGTACAACATAATAAAATTACTTGCAAAAAAGCACGGCAATCTGTTTGCCGTAGGCGACGACGACCAGTCTATTTACGGCTGGCGCGGTGCCGAAATCGAAAATATATTAAGGTTCGATAAAGACTTCCCGAACGCGAAAATTTACAAGTTAGAGCGCAACTACCGCTCGACTAAAAGCATATTATCTCTTGCAAACTGCATAATAAAGAATAACGCCCGCCGCCGCGGTAAAACTCTTTGGACGGAGGCGGAGCAAGGCGCAAAGCCGCAATACTATCAAGCCGAGGAAGAGGCGGGCGAAGCTCTCTTTGCAGCCCGCAAAATTTTGGACGGAGTTGCCAAGGGCGGGAAATATTCCGACTATGCGGTTTTAATGCGTATAAACGCGCTTACGCGCCCGTACGAGCAAGAGTTCGCAAAATACAATATTCCCTACAAAGTGTACGGCGGCTTCCGCTTCTACGAGCGCAAGGAAATCAAGGACGCGCTTGCGTATCTTCGTCTTATTTCCAACCCGTTCGACAGCGAAGCGGCTGAGCGCATAATAAACGTACCCAAGCGCGGAATCGGCGGAAAGACCGTACAAGTAATGTACGATTACGCGCAGAGTACGGGGCTTTCATTATACGACGCGTGCGTTGACTGCGATATGCTTGACGTATCCAAGGGTACGAGGGAAAAGCTGAAAGAGTTTGCGGCTTTAATTAAAGATTTTATAATTTCCGCGCAGGACACGCCCGTTGCACAGCTCGTGCGCGACGTGATAAATTTTACCGACCTTCGTTCGGCTTACGACGACGGAACGGACGAGGGTGACGGAAAATTAGCAAACTTAGACGAATTTATCGCTTCGGTTGACGATTTCACACGCCTTAACCCAGAGGCCACGCTTGACGAATTTTTAAATCAAGTCACGCTGTCCTCGGATACCGACGATATGGACGATAGCGACTGCGTTACGGTTGCAACAATTCACGCGGTAAAGGGGCTTGAATTTCCTTGCGTGTTTATATGCGGACTCGAAGAGAAGATTATGCCTTCGGCGCGTTCTGAAGAGGACGGCAGAGATTACGAAGAAGAACGAAGACTTATGTACGTTGCAATCACGCGTGCAGAAAAGGAGCTGTATTTAACCCGCTCCAAATCGCGCTATCTGTACGGACATAGGGACTTAACCGCGCCGTCGAAATTTATTAAAGAGCTTGCAACAGAGCTCGGCGTTAAAATTTCAAGCGCACCCCGAATTGAAAATTACAGACAGCAAAGATACTACGACGACAGCGGCTACGAAAGCGATATCCCGCCCAAGACGCAGACGGTATCGTTCAAGCCCGCGTTCGGCTCGTTTAATAATAAACCCGCGCCCAATAGTGGCAACAAGACTTACGCAGTCGGTCAGCGCGTAATGCACAGAAAATTCGGTATAGGAATGATAGTTGCAATTAAAAACGGCGGTACGGTTTTAAACGTAGCGTTTGACGGGCAAGGCATTAAAGAATTATCAGCTTCACTTGCCCCTTTAGAAATTTTGAAATAGTATGGATAGAATAGATTATTTAATTAAAACATTAAATCAGTGGGCTTACGAGTATTACGTACTCGACAATCCGTCGGTTGACGACAGAGAGTACGACAAGCTCTACGATGAGCTTAAACGGCTTGAAGAGGAGTCGGGCGAAGTCCGCTTTGACAGTCCCACAAGAAGAGTCGGGGGCGAGCCGTTAAAGGGCTTTACGCGCCACAAGCATATTTCACGGCTTTACAGCCTCGATAAGTCGGTAAGCTTTGACGAGCTGGACGCATTTTTCGCGCGTATAGGCAAAGTAACAGATAAAAGCGAATACACCGTCGAATACAAGTTCGACGGGCTTACGATGTGTTTAACGTACGAGAACGGTGCGTTCGTGCGTGCGACCACCCGCGGAAACGGAGTCGAGGGTGAGGACGTAACGGCGCAGTGTTTAACCATAAAATCGTTCCCGATGAGCATAGACTACAAGGGCGTTTTAGAGGTTCAAGGCGAAGCGGTAATCCGTTTAAGCGTGCTTGAAAATTACAACAAAACCGCAAAGGAACAGTTAAAAAACGCACGCAATGCGGTTGCCGGCGCAATAAGGAATTTAGACCCCAAAGTCACCGCCGAAAGAAAGCCCGAAATTCTCTTTTACAACGTAAATTATATGAGCGAGGGCGCGCTTAAAACCCAAGAGGAACACTTCGAATTTTTAAGGAAAAACGGCTTTAAGGTATTTCCGTTTTTAAGGATATGCAAGGGCGCGGACGCGGTTAAGTCCGCGATAGAAGAAATCGAAGTCGGGCGCAGAGATCTCGACGTTTTAACCGACGGCGCGGTAATAAAACTGAACGACTGCACCGTGCGCGATGAAATCGGCTATACCGATAAATTCCCGCGCTGGGCGATGGCTTACAAGTTCGAAGCGGAGGAGCGCGAAACAACCGTAAAGGACGTAATCTGGCAAGTCGGCAGAACGGGGAAATTGACTCCGCTTGCCTTAGTTGAGCCGGTCGAGCTTGCGGGCGCAACCGTTAAAAAGGCAACGCTTAACAACTTCGGTGATTTGACTAAAAAGGACGTTAAAATCGGAAGTAAAGTGCTTATACGCCGTTCCAACGAAGTAATTCCCGAAATTCTCGGCGCAACCGAGCATACCGAGGGCAGTGTTTCAATCGAGAAGCCCGTCGTATGCCCCTATTGCGGAAGCAAGGTCGAGGAAGTAGGCGCAAATATTTTCTGCCCCAACAAGTACTGCCGTCCGCGCATTATCGGAAAAATAGAGCATTTTGCGCAAAAGGACGCAATGGATATCGAGGGGCTTTCGGAAATGACTGCGGGGCAATTACACGACACCCTCGGCGTAAAGGAATGTTCCGCACTGTATTCTTTAACATATGAAGATTTGTCAAAGCTTGAAGGCTTTAAGGATAAAAAAATAAACAACCTTCTTTCTGCAATTGAAAAGAGTAAGTCAATCAGCTTAGAGCGGTTTATTTTCGCACTCGGCATTGACGGAGTCGGCAAGGTTGCCGCTAAAGACTTGGCAAGGGAATACGGCTCAATCGAAAATCTTGCGTCGGCTGATGCGCAGCAGCTTTTATCGCTTGAAAACATAGGCGAAATTACTGCCGAAACTATCGTAAACTGGTTTGCGGACACGGACAACGCACAAGAGGTGGAAAGGCTGTTAAATGCGGGAATTGAACCGCAAATAACGAAAAAAGCCCAGACGGACGGCGTGTTCTCGGGTCAGTTCGTGGTATTAACCGGCACGCTTGAAAACTATAAGAGAAGCGCCGCTCAGAAGCTTATAGAAGAACGCGGCGGAGAGTGTCAAAGCTCAGTAACCGCAAAAACAACCCTCGTTATCGCGGGCGAAGCCGCAGGTTCCAAGCTTGACAAAGCCAAAAAACTCGGCATTCGCATAATCGGAGAATCCGAATTTACAAATATGCTTAAATAAAAAGTGAAAAAATTTATTAAAAAACACTTGACAAATAC
>CAMWLA010000045.1 GCA_947174975.1 uncultured Clostridia bacterium
GTATACGTCATAGGTAATTTTGTATAATGCTACATTGAGAAAGTATCACTCAAATCCACAAAGGAGGTAAATTTTGATAAACACTAGTTGATATTTTTATTGGACAAAAAGCCCCGCAGGGCACACTACTCTTATGCAATAAGTGTAGTGTGCTACACTTAAAAGATTAAATGATAACGTCAAGGAGGAAACATTTATAAGTTATCTGATATGCCATATGGAAAAATATAAACGGCAGGAAGTATCGCCTGTTGAAGAGGAAAACGAAAGAGACGAAACCTACGAAGCGAGTAATCCGCAGATAGACTGTAAGCGGACTGGCGAAAACTATCACATAGTTAAACCGGAGAAAAATTACATAGAGTTTATTAACGATAGACTATCTACTCTTACTCTATCAAGGAAGTTAAGAAGCGACGCTATTTATATGAACTCTTTTGTGTTAGGCTCGGATAGAGAGTTTTTTGATAATTTAACTTTACAAGAGCAACGGCAATTCTTTTACGATTGTACTAATTTCTTTGCGGACAAGTACGGCAGAGAAAATATAATTTCAGCAGTCGTCCACGTTGACGAAACTACACCTCATCTGCACTTAAATATCGTACCTATTGTAAACGGCAAGCTGTGTTCAAAAGACTTGTTTGACAAGAAAAAGTTATCAATTCTACAAACAGAATTTCACGAAGTCGTAGGAAAGAAATACAGCTTACAACGAGGTAAAGAAGGCAGTACGGCAAAGCACCTCTCCACTGCAGAATTAAAGGCAAAAACAATTATAGAGAATGCAGAAAAGCGAGGTAATGAAATAGTCGAGCAAAAGCAAGCCGAACTAAACAAACTTACCCAAGCAATTACGCAAGCAACGGACAAGCCTATCCCTAAAAGGAAAAATGAAATTGAAAAAGAGATTACCGCTTTACGAGCTAAGACCGTTATGCAGGAACGAGAAATTAAAATCAGAGGTCGTGACCAAGAAGAACTATTCAAACAGTTGCAGGAAGCTAAGACCGCAGACAGCAGAAAAGAAACTGCGTTTAAAATAGTAAAAGATATGATTTCCGCTTATCCCGATGAGTTTAACGAACTGCTTAATAAATCACGTGATAAGCGAGCCGGCATAAGCCATACTCCTCTCCGTAAAAATAACAACGATTGGAGCAAATAATTTTTAATGGATCTATTGCAATTTAAAAAAGACTGTGGTAATATTTTACGCACAGTTAAACAAAAGGAGGAACATGCGATGGAAAGAGAACATAGTATTCAAAGCTATAAGGACGCGGAATAATTCCGCACTATAAGTCCGAATAAGGATACTTGAAACAACAAACTAACACAATACAAACGGACAATTCCGTACAACAATTGCTTGAAGCCTTGCAAAAGCAAAACGAGTTATACAAGCAAGTGTTGGCGGAGTTAAGCCCCATAAAAGAAAAGAGTAAAGTTGAAAATCGTCGGAATGAGCTGAAATTCACAAAAAAGGAGATTTCACAGATGCCGACACAAATTAGAAACGTCTTTGCGGCAAACGATTTAATAGTCCACTACCGTTTAAGAAAGGACGGTGTGTACGAAGCCAGATTCCACAGACAAGGAATCAACATTGAAGTTTCGTCCAAAGATTTAACTAAACTCAAACAGAAATTTATCGATAAACTTAATCACAAAGACGAAAAGCCCGATAAAAAGGACAAGACCTTTGCAGAATACGCCGATGAGTGGTTGAACATTAAGAAGGTTACGACAAAGCAATCGACTTATAACGAATACATACGATTGTTAAATCACGACATTCTTCCCTCATTCGGGGAAATTAAGGCAATAGAAATAGACAGATGTATGTTACAGAACTTCCTTTTAACCTACGTTCAAAAAGGCGTTCTGCGCACATCGCACAAGCTATTTCTCATACTGCGTTGTATCTTCGATATAATTGCGGAGGACTACAACATCACCACGCCGATGAAAAAAGTTGTTGTGCCTAACTACGAAAGTAAGAGCGGTTGCGCATTCACCTACGAGGAAGAAAAGAAGCTCGTCAATCATTGTCTTGCACATCTCAAAAGAGACACCTCCCACGCCTTTCTTATACTTTTATACGCAGGACTGCGCCGAAGTGAACTTGCAAGTCTGAACGTAATTGACGGAACGTGGTTAGAGTGCGAAACCAGCAAAGAGCGTATGGGTAAAAACGTTGTAAAACGCAAAATACCTATTACGCCGATGATGAAGAAAGTATTGCCGTACATAAACTTTGAACAAGCGAAGCATGTCAATCTTAGTACGTTGCAGACTACAATGAAGCGGTTGTTTCCGAATCACCACTCCCACGAGCTGAGACACACGTTTATCAGCAGGTGCAAAGAAAGCGGCGTATTGAGCGAAGTAGTCAGTATATGGGCAGGGCATTCGTTAAGCGGAACAATTACGACTACCGTTTACACGCATTACTCGGAAGAATTTCAGTTGCGTGAAGCGGAAAAAGTTGATTATTTAAATGTGATTTAGATACCTAAACTCCCAAATTTACTCCCAATTCGGGGTTTCCAGCCTTTTTAGCTAAAAAATAAAACACTATATATTGTGTTCTTGTTTTTAGAACCTACAATATATAGTGTCTATGGCTGGGGTAGCTGGATTTGAACCAACGAATGACGGAGTCAGAGTCCGTTGCCTTACCGCTTGGCGACACCCCAATGACGCTATTATTATATATGACAGAAGTAAAAATTTCAAGCATTTTTAAACAATTTTCAAAATTTAATAATTAATTATCAAATTAATAAGAAAAATAGTCCGTAATTCAAAAAGCACGCCCGCAAATCGGGCGTGCTTTTTAGAGTAAAATTTTTGATCTAAGTTTATGCTTATTCGCCGGTGAGTAAGGCGTGCGGGGATATTTTTTTGATTTTCAGCGACAGCAAACAAGCTATGCCGAATGATAAAAGGATAAGCCCTACTCCCGCAACCATAACAAACACGATAGGAATATTAAACGTACACTTTACTATGCCGAGGCCGCTTAAAAACAGTGCGGTAAGCGTATTTATTATCGCACAACAAACGATAAGCCCCACTACCGTTGAAAGAATTATTGCGGGCATAAACGACAGCGCCGTTTGCAGAATCAACTGCCGTGTGGTAAAGCCGAGCGACTTCATTATTCCGTAATCGTGCTTTTTGTTATTGAGCATTGTGCGCACCAAAAGATACAGCACGAACGCGATTATAATAGCCGACAGCACGAGTATCGCGATAACTATTATGGTCATAAGCGTTACGTAAACGGTTGCGGAGGCTTGAATGATTGTGTCAAAGTTCATCGTTGCGTTCACGTTGTCCGAAAACTTTTCCTTAATTTCCGCATTGAACGCATCAATATCCGTTCCGTCGGTAAGGTTGATATAATAGCTTACGTCTGAAATCTCGCCCAACCTTTCGTAGCCTTGTCTTGTTAAAAGTCCGTCACGCCCAAGATAGTTTGTAATCTGAGTTAAACCGCTTATAAGAAATCTTTCTGCCTTGCCGTTTGCCGTGATTTCTATTTCGTTACCTACTTTTAAGCCCTTTTCCTTTGCGTACTTTGCACCGATTGCAATTTCGTTTTCGTATTTGGGAAATCTTCCGTCGTAAATAACGGCGGGATTATTCACCCTTGAAAAGTCGTCGCAGATTGTTGTCAGAAGCTCGGCGCCGCCCGAATGAGTAATATTTATCGTCGTGTAAAGGTAAGCCTTTTCCACACGGCTGTCCTTTTCCATCGTTTCAACAAATTCGGCTTCCGTTTCGGCGCTTACGCTTACGCAGCTGTCTGCGGTTTCGCCTACTATCAAATCTAAAAACGGCGTCATATCCACAATTACGTTTTCGGTCATAAGCCCCGAAAAAGTTATCACGAGCGAAAGCACCATCATGGTTACGAAAATCGTTATATTGTGATTAACGCCCGAAAGGGTCGTCTTTAACGCAAGCGCGAAATTTAACGGTGCTTTCGTCTTTTCAAGAGGAATATGGTTTTTCTTAAAATTGTGCGTGGATATGCCCGAGCGAAGCGCAAAAATCGGCTCTACCTTTTTAATTCTTCGCGACGAAAGCCATACCGCAAGCGCGACCGCCCCGCCTAAAATTGCAAGCGAAATTAAAATCGGCAAAGGCAAAAACCGGATTGCATAGGGGATACCCGTCTGCAAAATCATCATTTCGTTGATTGCAGGAAAAACAGCGTACGACAGACACGCACCCGCTATTGCCGCAATAAGCGTTATACTCAGAAACTGTAAAAAAAGCGATAATATAAGTTGTCTCGAAGTGTACCCGACGGCTTTCAGCGCGCCGAGATTTTTCATACTGACTTGAATATAGTTGACTATATTCGACGCGATTACGACTATGGCGATTAAAAGCACGAAGAACGCCATTGCGCTTATTACGCTAGAGCAAATCATCTGGGAAATGTAGCGCGCCTGCACGACCATATCGTAAGAGTTACTTACCATAATGAGGTTAGGGAACTGCTTTGAAATTGTACTTTTAATGCTCGCTTCAAAGTTAAGGTTTTCCGACAAATCGGTAAGTCTTACCGAACAGAGCGTTGATTTCGGTGCGTAGCCTAAACTTTCAAGCTCGTCGTATTTGTCCTTTGTAAGGATAAATTCGGTTAAGCCGCAGTTATGCGAACCCGACATTACGCTGTTGAAAAAACCGCAGACTGTGTACTCTACCTTTTTACTGCCTATGGAAATTTCGACCGTATTACCTGTTTTTATGTTGTCCGTTTTATAGAGCATCGGAAGGTATGCGCCGCTTGTAAAACTGCCCTCCTCAACGATTTCTGCTCTGCCGACAGAACGCGTCAAAGCCGTGTCCTTATCAATAAATACAAACCAACTATTCACTTCACCGCCGTTGTACGGAAAGCTTGTAGTCATATGCATACACTCATCCAAACGGAATTCGGAAACCCGGTCGTCGTTTGCAAGCGTTCGGTTTAAAAATTCGCGCACTTCGCCGTCCTCGTCGTCAACGGTAACGGTCACGTGTTCTGCATTAAGCTTTTTATGGTATCTGTCGAAGTTGGCTTTATAGTCCATAGACAGCATAAGCCAAAGATTGAGCATTAACGCCGAAATAAAAATAAGCACGACGATAGCGCCGGTCTGCCCCTTGGCTTTGCGCATATTGGAGCGGGCGATAAGAAAAAGCTTACCCATATTACCACCCCATTTCTTTAAGGAACGCGGAAAGTTTTTCGTGGCGCGAAGTATCGCCGTGAACGTATTTACCTAAATTACATTCACCTAAGATTACGCCGTCCTTTAAGTAAAGAATACGGTTGCCGCGGCGGGCGGAACGCATATCGTGAGTAACCATTACAACGCTTTGACCTTGTTCGTTAAACTTAGTTAACGTATCCAGAACGTCGAGTCCCGTTTTTGAGTTAAGCGCACCAGTCGGCTCGTCTGCAAAGAGAATTTCGGGCGAGTTGATAAGCGCGCGGACTATGCCTACCCTCTGCGCTTCGCCGCCCGATATCTGCGTAGGAAATTTGCTTTGCGTATCTTCCGATATATCAACCGCTTCAAAAAGCTGCTTCGCCCTTTCAACAAGCGCCTTCTTATCCTTGTTTACTAAAAGTCCCGCGGAAAGAACGTTATCCAAAACGGACATTCCGTCGATAAGATAAATTTGCTGGAAGACAAAACCGCAATGGTCGCGGCGGAATACCGCAAGCCCGTCCTGCGATAAATCGGAAATAACTTTATCCCCGAAAGTAATTTTGCCTAGGCTGGGTGTATCCATTCCCGAAAGCGCGTACAAAAGCGTAGATTTGCCCGCGCCGCTTGCGCCCATAATTACGGTAAAATCGCCTTTATAAAGCTGCAAATCGATATTTTTAAGAACGTGTTGTTGCAAGCCTCCGTTAGAGAAAGTCTTGCTTAAATTTTCGGTTTTAAGTAATATTTGCTGCTGCATATTAACCTCCTTTCTACACGTCCATTCTATAAAATTAATTCTTAAATCACTTTAAAAATCTCTTAATTTTTTCTTAAATAAGTTCACAAATTCTTTGACATTCGGCGATGTCAAAGAATTTCGTGAGTCAGCGGCGCTGCCGCTCTTGGCGCAATATTAAGTGCGCACAAAATCATAATTGCGCCAATTCACACCGCTGAGGCGCAAGTATGCGCAAATTGGGTTGCGCGGCGCAAAAGTGCGATTTTGCTTGCGCCGTCAATCTATATTTTTCCGCTTAAATTAAGCGTCACGGTTACCTTTAAACCGTGTCCGCCGTTTTCGATTTTAAGCCCGCCGCCCATCTCTTTCATAAAGTAGTCGGAAATGTACAGCCCCAAACCCGCGCCTTCGGTATTTGCGCTGTTGCTTCCGCGCTTGAACTTTTCTTTCAGTACGGGCAATTCCTCTTGCGGCACTCCGCCTCCGAAATCTTCGATTATTACGCCTATTTGCTTGTCCGCGTTTTCAACCGTAACGGCAATTTCCGTCTTGGCGTATTTGTACGAGTTTGCAAAGATATTATCGAAAACTTGTTGAAGCCGCAAGCCGTCGGCATACACCAAACATTCGGGCAGTTCGGGAATAGAAGCGCGGTGCAAGTAGTCGGCATTTTCAAGCATTGCTTTAACTTTTTTACTCTCTATATTTGTCGGGGTTACCGTAAGCTGCTGCAATTCTTCAAGCGTTGCCGTAAACAGATTTGTAACGAGTGTATTTATCTGATCGCTCTTTTCTATTATCTGAGTATAGTTCGCTTTGTCCTTCTTGTTGACCGCGACGGCAAGCCCCACTTCCGAAACGGCTTTAATACTTGAAACCGGCGTTTTGATATCGTGCGAAAGCTTTGCAACTAATTCCTTTTTGCTTTGCTGCGCTTGCGCTTCGGCGATACGCGCTTTTTTAAGTTCGGAGCGCATAATATCGAAACTTTCCGTAAACGCGCCGAATAAATTCCGTCTGTCCATTTCAAGCGGGATATCGAGGTTGCCGCCCGCAACGCGCTGCGCAAAGCCCTTTAATTTGCGGAACGGTCTTACTACCGCAAAGTGCAGATATACGGCGTAGCCGACGCATATCCCGCCTTGAACGGCAATTGCAACCGACAGAACGATAACCGCAGTCCGCTTTTGCGATTGCAGCGTCTGTGCTCCGTCGTTGTAAATTATGACCTTGCCCGATACGGCATTATCAACTGTAATATCAAGCACCGTATCTCTGTGAATGACAGCCGAATTAATACTTTCGGACAAACCCGGTTTCGTCCTATAAATAACGTTGCCGCCGCTGTCCAACACGACGTAATTCAGCGCAGTGGAGTTTTTATGTTTTTCAAGAGAATTGAAATCCTGCGTTACCGACTGCACGACTTCGTTTACCGCAACGCTGTCTTGCGAGAAGTCGGGCGTTTGCACGGCAAAGATTACGAGCGCGATAATTTCGGCTATAAATACGGCAACCAACCCGATTAAAAAGAGTTGCTTTTTCATTCGTTGCCTCCAGTAAATTTATAGCCGTCGCCCCAAACGGTAACGATATATTTCGGCTCGTTAGGGTTTTTCTCTATCGCTTCGCGTAAGCGCCTTATGTGCACGTTAAGCGTTCCGTCGCCCGTGAATTTATCTTCCCACACCTTTTCGAAAAGCTCTCTTTTAGATATGACCTTCCCCCTATTTTCTATTAGGTAGGAAAGCAGCTTGAATTCAAGAGACGTCAGCTTAACCTCGCTTCCGTTTACGGAAACTTGCTTTGCTTCGAAGTTAACGCATAACGCTCCGTCAGAATATACGGCGGGTTGCCCGAACCTCTTTAACACGGCTTTTACCTTTGCAAGAAGAACGCCGAGAGAATACGGCTTTTGAACGTAATCGTCGCCGCCGATATTAAGCGCGACAATCTTGTCGTCGTCGCTTGTGCGCGCGGAAATAAAGAGTATGGGAATGTTCGTCGTTTCCCTAAGCTCCTTGCACAAATCGAAGCCGCTTCCGTCACCCAAGTTTATGTCAAGCAAAATGAGCCGCGCCGTACTTTCTTTAAAGAATGCGCGGCAGCCGTCCGCGCCGTATACGGCATTCGTTTTAACGCCGAAAAGGTTGAAATATTCCGCAGTGCTGTCGGCAAGCACTTTTTCATCATCGATAATTAAGCAATCGTATTTCATAGGCACCCCTATATATTTTAGCATTTTCAAAAAAACAAATCTTTAACAATTTCTTAAATTTAACGGCAAAGCCGAAAATTGGCTCTGCCGTTTTAAATTATTTTTCATCCTTTGGTAATGGCGGAAGCTTGATTTTTTTACAGAAATTTTTAACTCCCCTTAGAATATGACCGTTTGAAACGTCGCGCATA
This sequence comes from uncultured Clostridia bacterium, assembly GCA_947174975.1. GTDB lineage: Bacteria > Bacillota > Clostridia > Christensenellales > Borkfalkiaceae > Coproplasma. The sequence goes on from CAMWLA010000045.1 coordinate 8,371, forward strand.
CCAAGCGCGAAATTATAGGGCATACGCGCACCCGCCGACATCGACATTGAACGCAGACACCCGCTTTCGAGTATCCTTTTCAAAAACGTTGCACCCTTTATTGCGTTCTCCCGCTCGCTTCCCGCGGGCAGTTTCTTTGCCCGCTTCATCTGCCGGCTCGCCATGCCGAGCACCGCCGCAAAAAGCACTTTTCCGAGCGCGGTCTTTTTCAGATCCGTAAAGCGCGATTCAGTGGTAATGGGTTTTATAGGCGGCAATTTCGGAATTGTCAAACCGCTCATTTTTGCGAATATTTCGTCCGTTACCTTGGACATATCCGCGTCCGAATAAGCTTTCTGCACCTCTTCGGAATAAGGCGAAGCAACCTCTTCACCCGCGATATCCAAGACGGAAGAAAGCTTCACTGTCTGGCAGTCGCTGCAAATACACACCTCGTACGCTCCGCGCTCTAAAACCCACCTATTCTGCGCGATATCGAAATATCTTAAATCTTCGGTATCGAATTCAAGCGAAACTTTCTTGCTTTCGCCCGATTTTAAGTAAACTTTTTTAAACGCACGCAGTTCTTTTTCGGGCTTGAAAACTCGGCTCTTCGGCGCGCGCACGTAAAGTTGAACGACTTCCGCGCCGTCGAACTTTCCTGCGTTTTTCAAGTTCAGCGCAGCCGAAATGCTTTTGCCCGACCTCGTTATATTTAAGTCAGAATACTCGAACTGCGTATACGACAGACCGAAGCCGAACGGATAGCGCACGCTCTTTTTTGCGGTGAGATAGTAA
>CAMWLA010000046.1 GCA_947174975.1 uncultured Clostridia bacterium
GATCGCGGTGCTTCAAAAATATCGACAATTCTTGTGCGGCGTAGTCGCCCGTAAGCTTTTCGGGGGCGAAAAAGTCGTAGGAAAGTTCTCTGTGCGGAACGCTGAAAAACAGCGAAACCATTTTCGTTTTAGCAAGCGCGTTAATACTCTTCTGCGGGTCGCCGAGTTCTTTTAATGCCTTGTCGGCTTCTATTTCGTGCGTGCGGTTCGCAAAGGTGTTGTAAATATCCGTTTTAAAATCTATCAGTGCGTAAACGAGAGGAAGAAGGGTTATTTTACCGAACGAAACTATCGGGTTATTGTCGTCGCCCTCAAACCTCTGCACGGCTTTTGCGAAAGCTCGGCTTCGGCTCGTGTCCTCGTTAATGATATGAGCAAATTCGTGAAGCATAACGCTGTACAGCTCGTCGCGGGTTAAAAGTGCGAGGTAAAGGTAGTTAATGCAGATAACCGCGTTGCGTCCGCTTACTGATACCGACGCGCCGTCGCCGTAGCAATAAATTCTGACTTTAAGGCGGCAGCCCGATTTCTCTGCGGCGCTTTTCACCGTTTCTAAAATTAAAGGGAAGCGTTTTTCGTCGATTGCAAACGAGGCGGGCGGGGTTGTCTTGGAAGAGGAAAAGGCGGTATCGAAGGGGGTGAAGAAAATATTTACAAGTCCCCAAGTTAAGAAAATCGCTACAATCATTATCACGATTGCCGAAGATAAAGCGTCCTCGCCGCTTAAAAGTGTGCCCGTACAGAAACAGCAGACGAGCAGAATTATAATTATGAAAATCGTGTAAATATATGCAAGCGCAATTGTTAAACGCGCGCTCTTTTCTGCACGGCGTATATCGCTTTCTGTTTTCGACTTTAGGCTTTCGCCCAAGTCGTAAATTTCCTGCATTTTCATACCCGAAAGCTTTTTGGTTATAACCGACTTGCCGACTATGTTTGCAACGAAAAGCGCAACTACAATCAATCCGCAAATTACGGCAACGGCGATAAGCGGCGTGCGGTTCTCTATAAGGTCGTGTTTAAAAAGGTAAAGCCCCAGCCACCAGCTTCCAATACACAGTGCCATCGTTATTATTATCGATAAAACTTGTAAAACTATCTTTTTAACCGTATATTTCATAATCGTTTTCTCAATTTTTGTAAACTTGTGTTTTATTCGGGACGGGCAAAATTCCGTCTACGGAATATTTATCGAACAGTTCGTTCAGCGCTTGCAGATATTTATCAAAGTTTTCGTCTTTTTCATTCAGCGAATAGGAGCTTGAAAGTCCGCGCTGAATAAATTTTTCTCTGTCGTAGCAAAGCGGATTATCGTATTCCGTGCGGGTAAATTTACCGTCGAAAAACGCGCTTATTTTATCTTCGTTATTTCTTATTCCGCCGTTGAAGCCCGCAAAATCGGGACAGTATTTTTTGCATATTTCGCTCTGTGCAACACTTATTTCCGCAGCGGAGTCGCGCATATTCCATATAAGAAAAATCTTGCCGTTCGGCTTTAATATTCTATTACATTCTTTTTTAAAGAGCGTAATATCAAACCAGTGGAACGCTTGCGCAACGGTAATAAAATCAACCGAGCCGTCTTTTAGTCCCGTATTTTCGGCAGTGCCGTTTACCGAATGAAAATTTCTAAATGATTTCAGCGCGGCTTCGGCTTTTGCGCGCATTTCTCCGTTGGGTTCAACGGCGTAAACGGTGCTGCCCTTTTCCAATAACTGTTTTGTTAAAATTCCCGTTCCCGAACCGATAGCCGCAATTACCGATTTATCGTTTAAACCGTATTTTGAATACAGCTCATCGATAAACGCGGGGGAGTAAGCGGGTCTGCCCGAAGAATAGGCGTCGGCTTTTTTATTGAATTTCGTCGTGTTATCCATAGCGTAAAAATTATATCAGATTTATTGTCGCCTTGCAAGCAAAAGAATTTGCTTGAAAATATTGTATGCGGGTGATATAATTTAACCGAGGAGAGAAGTTATGACTGAAAAAGAAAAGAGAGATAGGGGCGAAATTTACGACGCGAATAACGATAAGGCTTTGGGCGCGGAAATGCTTAAATGCAAGGATATCTGTTTTAAGTATAATGCGTTAAAGCCCTCAAAAACACAGAAGCGCAATAAAATTATTAAAAAGCTGTTCGGCAAAACCGGTGAAAACTTCAACGTTCTTGCACCGTTCTGGTGCGATTACGGCTATAACATAGAGGTTGGCGAAAATTTCTTTGCAAACCATAACTGCGTGATTTTGGACGGTGCGAAAGTGAAGTTCGGCGATAACGTCTTTATTGCGCCGAACTGCGGTTTCTACACGGCGGGTCATCCCGTAGACAGCGAAAGGCGCAATGCGGGTTTGGAATACGCTTATCCGATTACGGTAGGCAATAACGTCTGGTTCGGCGGCGGTGTTCAGGTTATGCCCGGGGTAAAAATAGGAAACAACGTCGTAATAGGGGGTGGCAGCGTGGTTACGCACGACATTCCCGACGGCGTAATTGCCGTAGGCAACCCTTGCAGAATTCTGCGAAAAATAGACGAAGACTAATAAATAATATTTTAAAAAGGTGAACCGTTTTAAACGGTCCACCTTTTTTTATATTAAATCGCTTTATATAAGGTAAAAGTATGTTTACGGAACGTTTTGCTTATTTCGTGGCAAAGAAACCTCAAATTTATGTATAATTTTGGAACATTTCTGTTAAATCAAGCATCAAATTTGAACAGATACTTTACATTTTTACTTTTATATGATTAAATAAGGTTGTTAAATCAAGGAGGTAATGCTATGAGCGAATTCAGCAGCGAAGATTTAGGACAAAGAATTTTAAATTTGAGGATTAAGAAAAAGATGTCACAAGAAGACTTAGCGGAAAAAGTAGGTACAACCAGAACCACGCTTTCAAAATGGGAATGCGGTAATTCCGAACCGGGCGCTTCACAGTTGATAAGCATTGCAAAAGTTTTCGGCGTATCAATCGATTACCTATGCGGTAACGACGAGGGCGTAGACGAAAATATTTGCGTCTTTGACACTTGCGTACTATTGAATAGGCCGAGGGTTCTCGATTTAATTATTAAAGCGAACATTTATTCGAAGATAGTTATTCCCGAAGTGGTTATTCAAGAATTGAACCGACAGAAGGATCAAGGGAAGGGCTCTACAAAGCAAAGGGCGTGGCTTGCTATGGCGTCTATAAGCAACAATAAGGAAGTTATTTCTATTGATAAATCGCAGTACTACGAAGGCGAAATCAACGATGAGAAAATAATGCGGATAGCAAAAAACTACGCACTGGAAAGTATCAATAACAAAGTCGTTATCTTGACGAATGACGTTTACTTTACTTTAAAGAACGAAACATTCGGGCTTAAGAATTTATCTATTAAATCCATTAAAGAAATAGAAGCGTCATTTTACGCGAACGACGTCTTTAGCGAATATGACACTCAAAATTTTATTTCCGCGGTTAAATCAAAAAATTTAGAGAATGTCAAACGGACATATAATTCTTCCATTGACGTTAACAGAATCGATTCGGAAACCGGTTGGACTCCGCTTATTATTGCAGTTAGAAACAGAAGCTATGATATTTTGGATTTCTTACTTAGCTTGGACGCTTTGGATATCGAAAAAAGAGATAAGGCCAAATACGAGTTTACGCCTCTTTTACACTGCTGCCAGATACAAGATACCAAATCCATGAAAAAACTTATCGATAACGGCGCCGGCGTTAATTCTTCAAGCAGAGGGAAAAACAAGGGGAATACGCCGCTGATGGTATGTAGTTGGGGAAGTTTCAACGAAGGATTGAAAATTCTGATGGAGTGCGATCAGTTAAGCTACAATCAACAAGATAATAACGGTTTTACGGCATTGCATAAGGCTTGTAAGAGAAACAATTTCGAAGCGGTAAAATTGCTTATAGACCGCATCGATAAGAATATCGAAGATTTTGAAAATAAAAAAGCTGTCGAACATCTGAAGTTGGATAAACGTTCGCCTTATTATGAAGAAATCAGTAGGTTGTTCAGTAAGTAATATGAAAATAGATTTTGATTTTATTTGTGTAGATTTTCAAAATGATTTCGCCGATGCGAAAGGCAAAAATTGCAACAAGGGAAGCAGCGTTAAATTTATTAAAGAAGTATTGTTTCCGTTTTTGAGAAGGCACAACTTGCAAGCTGCGGAAATTATTTCCGATTACAGACTTCCGAGAGGTAAAAGCAAAAACGAATCGTGTGTTCCGGGGACAGAGGGGTATCTGAGTTTATTGCCCGAGGATCTTAAAAAAGGAAGCTCTTGGATTAAGTGTATGCACAGTCCTTTGTGGGTGCGCAAAAATATCGGAATTGCAAATGCCGAAATAGGAGAAATTTATCAAGACCCGCAAGGCTTCGGTGAATGGGTGAACAAAAACGTTACAAACAAAAAAGTAATTCTTTTCGGGGAAACTGCCGATTGCTGTCTGCTTCAAACGGCATCGGAATTGTATTTTAGAGGATATGACGTATACGTTATCTATGAGGCGACGGATCCGATGAATGAAAGGTTAGATTATAAAGAAGATATTATATATCATTCAAGCTTGGCTATTTACGCCAAAACGGTTCATTTTGCTGAGTTCGTTGAAATGATAGGGGGTAACTAAGTGGTAAGTTGGATATTCGGGCTGATATTGGCCGTGATATTTGTAATCGTAAACGGTTGCACGCAAGTTTTTTATGCACAACAGAAAGGCTATAAAATAAAGCCGACAGCTTTTGCATATTTCGTAGGTGCAATAGGAAACGCGGTTTCCGGCAATATTGTGCCGATATCTGCGCAAGCGGAAACTATTACGATAAGCGGCGAAATAAAACACGCGGGAGACAGAGTTGCGGCTTTGTTGATAGCGGCGGTAATCGGAATCGTTTTCGGACTTACCGGCTTAGTGACGAAGATAGTCGATTTTGCGGGAACGACGGTAATCTACGGAATGATGGCGGGAGTAGGATTGATTTTGTGTACGACGTCAACGCAAATGTTCAAAACGGATATGCGGACGTGCGCCATATCTCTGGTGGTTGCTTGCGCTGTCTATATGCTTACCAAAGATATCGTTTATACGATAGCCGGTTCGGTTCTGTGTTCCGTGTTGGACTTTACTTTGATAAGAAAAAAGAAAGTAGACGTCGTCGACAATGAATCCTCCGAATGGAGAGTTTGGAAAAAAGAATACTGGAAAGATTTTAAGCTTGTAAAACCCAGATTTACCGTTGCAACGATATTCGGGGCTTTGAGCTTGGTTTGCTTGAATATCGGTTCGAATATAAGTTTTGGAACGATAAGCGCGGGGTTGGCGCAATCCGCTCCCGATTTTGACGCAATTACGGTAATCAATTCATTGGCGGATATTCCGTCTGTGATGTTCGGGGGAATGCCTCTTGAAATTATTATTTCGGGAACTTGCGCAACGCATTGGCCATTGATTGCCGGTATATTAATGATGGTAATAAGCGGAATTTTACTGCTATGCGGCGTTATGAACAAGCTAAGTAAATGGATCCCCGCAGAATCTATTTCGGGCTTCTTGTTTATAATAGGATTTTCATTAACGCTGATTCCGAATTTAGTTGCCGTTTCCAATTCAGATTCACCCGTAGAGGGAATCGTTGCAGCAGCGGTTACTACGCTGACTAAAAATGCATTTTTAGGAATTGTTGCAGGTGTATTGGTTAAAATTTCGGGGAATTTATGGGGGTTAATCTGATGAATAATAAATTTAAGGTCACGATTGGAAGTTGTGAGAGATATCTGGATTTAATAAAAGGTAACGGTTTTTCATACTATTCATTTAATATGCTTGGTGATTCCGTTCTTAACAGAGTATCGGCACAAGAACTGGTCAAGCTGATTAATAAAGATATAGACGCAATTGTCACTATAGAAAGTAAAGCTATTGCATTAGCGCAAGAGTTATCAGGCTTATTGGGTCATCCGAGATACGTGGTTGTCAGAAAATCCAATAAGGGCTATATGAAAAATGCGGTTTCCGTTTCCGGCAACACAATCATTTCCGGCAAGGCAGACTATTTCATTAACGGAGAAGATGTAGATTACTTGAAAGGAAAACGCATTTTAGTTCTTGACGACGTGATATCAACGTGCGGTACAATCGATGCTACATATAGATTACTGAAAAAATGCGGTTTGTCGGTAACTCAGTTTGCATGCGTTCTTTGTGAAGGCAAAGTTACAAAACAGTTTGATAATATACCGGTTGTATCTTGCGGATTTATTCCGTTAATTGACGGAGAGTAAAATGATTGACAGAGCTTGTATTTCGCTAAATTCCAGATGTAACTTAAATTGCGTCTACTGCCATTTTGCCGCAAAGAAAAATAATCAAAATACCAAGCAAAATGAATTTTCTGCGGATGAGGTAAATATGTTTTGTTTAAACCTATATTCCTATATCAAAGAAAACAACGTTAATGCGTTCAAACTTGGAATCGTGGGATCGGGAGAGCCGCTATTAAGTTTTGCGCAGCTGAAGAGGATTGTCGAATTTTTTTATAACAGCGATATAAACGAAAAGATAAAGATGTACGTAATTTCTAACGGCACACTGTTAAATGACGAAATTATTGATTTTTTTTATGACTATCAAAGTATCGTGGAATTAAACGTTTCATTGGACGGAGACCCGGAAATCAATAAAAAACTGAGAGGGGCGTTTCCCGATTTTGCCGTTTACAAAAATAAATTTAACGCAATGCCAAAAATAAACGCGGTTGTCACAAAAGAAATTATCCTTAACAGCGAACGTATATTAGATTTTTTTGTCGGCAACGGGTTTACAAAAATTAATTTTTCTAAAGTTTTCGCCGTTGACAATCCGGGTATGACGGTAAGCGATAGCGAATACGAACAATTCCTATTGCTCGCAAAATCTTTAGGAATCGAATCAAGACAAAATAACGGTAAAAAGAAAGCCGACTGCGCTAAGTACGGTAATTTATGCGGAGTCGGGCTAAACAATATATTTATTACAAAGACGGGTATTTACCCGTGCGGAAGGTTTATGGATATGAAAAATTACGTTATCGGCGCTTGGGGTGAGCCGTTATCCGTCATTGAACAAAAAATGAAGAGGTTTAAGGCTTGTCCCCAAGGGGAGTGTTATTTCGAATATAACAAGGTGGGAGAGTAAAATGATTATTTCTGTTTACGGGATACCCCGTTCGGGTAAAGATACTTTTATCGAACAAGTAATAAAGAGCAAACGTAACGCCTATCATTTAAAGGGCTCTAAAACGTTGAACGAATTGGCTTATCAAAAATACAACCGTAAATTTAGGGAACTTCGTTCTGAGGAACAAGAAAAGGTAAGAGTTCTTTTTACCGAACACGCCAAAGAGTTGGATGGGCATTATGACTTGGTTATTGTGGACGGTCACTATTCCTTTCCGAGCGAACATGGCTTCTATTCCGTTTTTACGGAAGCGGATTTAAACTTGTATGACGCTTTCTTTTATTTAAAAAGAAACAGCGACGAGATAGTCCGCAATTTTGACAGCGGCGATAAAAAGGATTATTCCGATTATTTGTTGTCCAAAGAAAAGGTCGACGAGTGGATTGAATATGAAATTAACAGTATGCAATCGATCGTCGAGGCGCAAGATAAGGACTTTATCGTTTTAGATTCCGATAAAAAAGCAACTGATTACGTTTGCGAATTCGTTAAAACGTCTCAAGATATATCAAGAGAAATTGCCGATAAAATCAGTTCGACAGCAAAAGGAAAGAACGTCGTTTTAACCGATTTAGACAAGACGGTCAGCATTAACGATTTAACTGATGATTTTTTAGAATACAGTAAAATTTCACCAGAGCTTCCTAAAAAAATATTCGGTGGAGATTATTATACTGCATATCAGTTTTATATTTTCCACGATAAATTAATAAATGCGGCCAATTATAATGAAGCGGCGGACTACGCTCTTAAAAAATTGGTGTTGAACGAAAATGTTGTAAATGATTTGGCTGTATTGAAAAAAGAAGGGTGCGTCGTTGCTTTAACTACGGGCATAAAGGACGTCTGGGATAAAAAGAATAAAGAATTGCAAGTATTTGACTGTATTTTCGGCTTTGACGGTAAAGATAAATTAATCATTACGCCGTTAATAAAAAAGTTGGTGTCAAAATATCTTTCTTCGTCTTATAATGTAATTGCAATCGGAGATTCCGTAATTGATCTCGGCATGGTATTGAATGCCGCAAAGGGATATTTGGTTGCTATGAATAAATTAGACAAAAGGATAATAGCTAAATACGACGAAGGGAAAATTAATAAAACTTTAATGCAGCCTAAGTATTCGAACTTCAAATACAAATTTGCTAAGGAGGCCGAAATAAAGTGGTAAAAGTGTTGGCTGATATTTCCGGTGAAATTAAAGAGCAAATCGGTAAATGTTTAAGTTCTTCAAACGTTTGCGGAAAAGATTTGCGGGAAGCTCATTATTATTTAGGCAAGCAGTTGGGGTTACAGATTCAATCGGATAAAAATCTAAAGAGTACGAACGTTGGCGTTTTGGTTATGATGAGGGCGGGGTTACCGTTTGGTTTAGGACTTGCCGACGGGTTAGAACTAAGCAACAACGTTGATCTTTTGTTTTCGTCATCTTCGGATAGCGACTTTACTAAATACGATTACGTAATAATAGCCGACGCTGTTATTAATACGGGAAAAACGATATTTGAAACAATTAAGCGCGTAGACGTTGCGAAAGTTATTGTGGCAACCAACGTAATTTCCGAAAAATATCTCGGCAATTTTGATAATTTAGATACTTACTCCGTTAGGGTTTCGGCTAATTCATTTAAGGGGAGCAATGTTAAAAGCGTTTCAAACGGAAGAGGACCGGATACTGGAGACAGATTATTTAGCAGTTCATTTTATAATTATAAATTCTCTTGAGCGGCTGATATGTTTTTATGTTATGACTTATATAACATTTTGATATTTTACAACTGATTTTAGGTGCTGTATATTATACAAATATGACGCTGCCGACGAAT
>CAMWLA010000047.1 GCA_947174975.1 uncultured Clostridia bacterium
CCTTTGCCATACCTCTATTATATTAAAGGGACTTACAAAAAAATAACCGCGCGTATAAAACGCGCGGTAGTTCTTTTATATACAGTTATTCTTCTTTGTTTTTTAATATCGAGTAAACGATATTCCAGATAAAGCCCACAATAAACATAACCCCGAAAACCGCAGTTATGATTGCAGTTACTATCAGCAATGGTTCTCTGAATTCTCTATCCGAAATAAACGCTTCCGCAAAGCCCAGCGTAAATAAAGAAATAAGCATAGGGTAAACCATAGTCAAAAGCATATTAATTATTCTCTTCATTTCTTTCCTCCTGAAAACTTTTTTATTCTATTTTAACCCAAGCCATACTCTTTTTCAAGCAAGTTTAATTTACATTCGCGCAAGTTTAATTTACATTAAAATAAAAAACGGCATACAGCCGTTTTTTAATTCAGATATTTCTTTTATATTTAACTATTAATGCAATTAATATACTTAAAACCGTCAGCAATATTATACACGACAATACTTGTAAACAAATAACAACGTATTCCGAAAGTTCGGCAGCCGCCGCAGAGGCAAGCCATGCAATAAAGAACACTATTGCCGCCGCAAGCAAGGATATAATTACTGCGGAAATAATGAATACAGTTTTTTTACGCGATTGTTCTTCGGACAGTTCAGCCGACGCAATTTCCTTATTTGTACGCACAAGCGGTTCAAACTCAGAATTTTCAAATAGAAAATAATCGGGCTTGACGTTGAAATACTCGCAAAGCGCTTTCAGCTTATCCGCTTTTGGTATAACCGTGTCCGACTCCCACTGCGAAACCGATTGACGGGTTACGTCCAACGCCTCGGCAAGCCCGTCTTGGGTTATGTTTGCTTGTTTACGTAGTGTCGTAATTTTTCTACCTATACTGTTCATACACAATTCATATCCCGATTATTTTTTAATTTTGATTTTGCCGTCGGGGTACTTTTCGGAGAGCCTATGCACCGCACAGTATACCGCGGGCACAAGCACCAAGGTAACCAAAGTTCCCAAAAGAAGTCCGCCGATTACCACTATGCCGAGAGGGCTCATAAGCTCGCTTCCCTTGCCTATGCCTATTGCAAGAGGAATAAGCGCAAGCACGGTCGTCAGCGTTGTCATCAGTATCGGGCGAAGCCTTTCGCCGCAAGCTTTTTTAACCGCTTCGAAGTGGGGCATTCCCTCACCTTTGAGCTGTTTGATTTTTTCAAGCATAACGATTGCGTTGTTTACGATTATGCCCATAAGCATTATAAGACCGATAAACGAAACTACGTTTAAACTCGTCCGCGTAATCGTCAGCGCAATGAATCCGCCGGTGAAGCTGAACGGTATGCTTGCCATAATAATGAGTGGCTTTATAAACGAGCCGAACTGCACCGCCATTACTCCGTACAACAGCACGAACGAAATTACGAGCGCCACTGCAAGCCCTTCGAACGCGTCGGACAAATAGCTTGAAATTCCGCTTGATGAGAACGAATATCCGTCGTATTCCTTCAACACGTCCTTTGCAACCTTCTTCATAATATCGGTTGCCGTACCCGTGTCCGTGTCGGGCAAAACTCCCGAAACGGTAATCATTTTGTTGCCGTTGTAGCGGGTTATGCAAGCGTCGGTTTTCTCTTCGATAATCTTGCCGTCTTTTAGTATATCCGTAAGCTTAATAGGCGTTGAACCGTTAAAGCCCACGACGAAGTTTTTTAGATCGTCTTGATTTTTTATAGTCTTACCGTCAAACTGCACGTTGAGATTATATTCGGAATCGCTGATAGTCACGGTGCAAGCCGTATACGAGGCAATGCCTATTCTAAGCGTCATTACGTCCGTCTGATAATCCAAACCGTAGCCAAGCATCTTTGCACGGTCGAACTTTAAAGTGTACTGCGTGGACTTTTCGGTTGAACTGTCCTTTACGTCCTCGAACTTCTCGGCTTTAAGCCTCGTTTCTATCTCTTTGGCGATTTCCTTTAATTTTTCCTCATCGTTGCCGACGATTGTCACCGACATATCCGTCGAACCCGACATCAGCGACGCAACGACGCCGTCGATTTCCCTTACGGAAACGTTGCCGAGAAGCTTATCGTCGTTCTTTGCGAGGTTTCTTATCTTTTCAACCGTCTTAGAGGTGTTTTTATTGGTTTTAAGCTGAACCGTGATTATGCCGGTATCGGTAAGCGCGATAATACCGTTTTTGCCGATGCTTGCCGAAACGTAGTCTACATTTTCGACGTTTTCCGAAATGGTTTCCGCAAACTTAATTACGTCGTCCTCAACCGTTTTTAAATCTTTGCCGGAGCCGTAGTCAAGGGTTACTTCGATTTGCCCCTTGTCTATCGAGGGCAAAAATTCGGTACCGGTAATGAACAGTAAGCCTATGCTTGCGCCGAACACCGCAACCGCAGTGAGTATGGTTACAAGCTTATAAGCAAGCGCTTTTTTCAGTATCTTTGAATACAGCGAGGTAATCTTATTCAAAATTATCGGCTGTTTAAGCGCGGCAAGCTTTCCCTTTTTCTTCTTACCCTCTGCCATAGCTTCAAGCGGGTCGCCAGCCATCTGAATCTTAGAATGCTGGTTGTATTCGAGGTCGGACGAGTACATATCTATGGTCAGCTGTTCGTCGCCGTCCGCGGGTACGACTCTGCGCTTTATAAATCTGTTGTTGCCCTCTAAAATGCAGTACAGTGCGGGAATTACCGTCACCGCAACTATTAAAGAGAACGCAAGCGAAAATATTACCGCATACGCAAGATCGGTGAAAATTTCTGCCGTAAGACCGCCCGCAAACAGTATGGGAATGAACACGCACACCGTAGTAAGCGTTGAGCCGAACAACGCCCCACCGACTTCGCAAGTTCCGTCGACTGCGGATTCGTACGCAGACTTCCCGCCGTCGCGGTGCTTTGAAATAGCTTCGATAACGACGATACTGTTATCGACGAGCATACCTATTCCCACGGCAAGTCCGCCCAAAGATACCATATTCAATGTTATACCCATAAGGGATAGGCATATGAGCGCCGCAAGCACCGAAAGGGGCATAGTTATTGCAATGACGAGTGAAGTTCTTATCTTTTTGAGGAATACGAAAATAATTACTATCGCAAGCGCTCCGCCGATAAGCATACTTACAAGCACGTTTGAAATGCTGTCCGAAATGAATTCCGACTGGTCGTCCAAAAGGTGGATTTGCGCGCTGTAACCCTCGGCCGAGGAAATCTTATTGTAATTGTTCTTAACCTTTTCCACTACCGCGGAAGAGTTTGCGCCGTTTGCTTTATAGACCTCGATTATTACCGCTTTTCCGTCGTTAATTTTAACTTCGCCGTCGCTGTAATACGCATAGGAAGTATACGAAGCCGTGCGTTCAACCTTGGCGATATCGCTTACCCTAATCGGCGTATTCTCGTCCAAATTTAAAATAAGGGATATAAGCTCGTTTGAAACTTTCATTCCGACTGCGTTTCCTATAAGCGAAAGCATAGTATCGGAATAGGGCGGCGGCGTAGTTATCATCTGCAGCAAGTCCGCTTTTTCTTCCTTAATCGTTTTCAGCGTTTCCTTTAATTCGGAAGGAAGCTCTATCGGCATATTTAAAATATCGTTGGGTATGCCGTCCTCGTTCAAATCGCTGCCGTCGATATCGGAATTGTTGCGTATCTGCACGTTGGTTTCACCGACCGTAATATTGCCGAGTGGAATATCGAGCGCGCCGTACGAGAACGCTTGCACGATTAAGGGACAAGCAAGCTCTAACCCTACGTAAGGCGTAATGGTAAACGCGTATTCCGGTCCGCCCTTTATTGAAACGCTTTCAACACCGTCTATCGCGGCGAACGAGGTAGACAATTCCTTTGCCTTCGCGTAAGCGTCGTCAAGCCCCTTTTCGCTCGTTAACGAAACGGTAGCAAGCGCGGTCGCGTTCAAATCGACGTCGTACACGGAAGTCGTAACCCCGCTCGGCAGCCCCAAAGATGAAAGCTTATTTGTGATATCCGTCTTTTTCTCGGTAGTATCCGTTCCGTAATCGAAGGATAAAATCACCGCCGAAAGATTGTCGTACGAATGGCTTGTAACGTCGGTTATTCCGCTTATCGAGCTGACTCCGTCCTCAACCTTAACGGTGACATCGTGCTCGACGGAAGACGCGTTTGCCCCGGGGTATATAACTTGAACGCAGACTATGGGCACGTTTATGTCGGGCAGAAGGTTAATACTCATTTTAATCGTAGACCAAACGCCTAAGCCCAGCACTAAAAGTACGATTAGAATAACCGCAACCGACTGTTTAATTACGAACGAGAAAAACCTTTTCATTTACCGTCCTCACTGTCTAAAGATTTAAGCACCCGAACTTGTTTGCGCACGTAAAAAATCACGCAGACGAGTACCGCCAGCATTACTATAAATACGCAAAGCGAAATAATCAGCCCCACTAAGCCGTATATAGCTTTGTTTGCGGTAATAAGCAATATAACGGAAACGGCGGGTAATACTATCGCGCATACCGCCGTTATAATAACTGTTATTTTTAAAATTTTAAGCGCATTTTCGGCCTTTGCCGAGAGAGCCTGCGCATGCTCTTCTTTATCTAATATTTCACTCATAACTTTTATTTAATACTACTTGAAAGAATTGCGAGATTTGCTGCAACGTCTATCTGTCTTACTTCGACACCTTCGGGAGTTTTTAAAGATACGGGTGCGAAATTCAAAATCGCCTTGACTCCGCTTTCAATAAGCATATCCGCAACCTCTTGCGCCGACTGCGCGGGAACGCAGATTATAGCAAGCTTTGCATTGAGGCGGGGGATTTCCGCCCTCGCCTCGGCTATGCCGTAAACGGGCTTGCCCGTAGACGATACGCCCGTCTTTTCGCTGTCGCTGTCGAAAGCGGCAACGATGTCTATGCCGTAATAGCCGAAACCGCCGTAGCCCAAAATCGCCTTGCCGAGTGCGCCGTAGCCGACGATAACCGCGTTGCGCTTGCCGTTGTAGCACAAAAATTCTTCGATTGCGGCAATAAGCTCCTCAACGCTGTAACCGACGCGCGGTCTGCCCACTGCGGAAGTAAACGCCAAGTCCTTTCTTACAAGCACTTCGCCAAGCCCCAAGGCTTCGGCAATGTGTCCGGAAGATACGAACCGCGTACCCGCGGGCATACTCTTCAAATAATTCAAATAAACGGGCATTCTCTGCAGAGAAATTAAAGGAAGTTCCATATCCATATTGTTACCTCATATACATAACGCTGCGGCGCCGTAAGCGCCAGCCGCCGAGCCGAGCGTTGCAACCGTTATTTTAACGGGAGCGTAATGCCCCGCAAAAAGTTCTCTGTCAACTATTTCCTGCAAAGGCTTGGTCAGCCTTTCGCCTTCCTTTGAAACACCGCCGCCGAGCATAATTACTTCGGGACGGAACGCGTTTGCAAGATTAATAAGTCCGCAAGCAAGATATTCGACGTACCAGTCGACGACTTCCTTAGCCGAAGCGTCGGTTTCGAAAAATTCGAACGCCGTCTTGCCCGTCAACGTTTCGGAAGTGTATTTCTTCCACATCTGCGAACCAGCGTCCTCTTCCATCGCCCACTTGGTGCGCTTCTTTAATGCAGTTGCCGACGAATACGCTTCAAAGCACCCGCGCCTACCGCAAGTACACTGCTCACCGCCGTGTTCGATTACCATATGTCCGATTTCCGCGCCCGCGGATTTATTGCCCTCGAACAGCTTTCCGTCAATGACTATTCCGCCGCCGACGCCCGTTCCGAGCGTGACCAGAATACTGTTTTTATAGTTTTTACCAGCGCCGAATTTCGCTTCGCCGAGCGCAGCCGCGTTCGCGTCGTTGGTAATTTTTACGGGAATATCAATCTTCTCGCGCAAAAGCTTAACCAAGGGGAAATCAAATAAATTCAAGTTATTTGCTTGCACGACAACGCCGCCCGAAGAATTAATCACGCCCGCACAGCCTATGCCTATGCCCTTAACCTCTTCGCGGTTCAGCTTCATAAGGCGATTGCAAAGCGCAACGATACCGTTTATAATATCCTTTCCCTTAACGGTAACTACGCTGTCCTCGCCGTAAAGATTTCCGTCGCCGTCTATCACGGCACCCTTTATCGTGGATCCGCCTATGTCGATACCTATATAAAGCGCCATTTTAAGCACTCCTATTATTTGATATTTTAATATCTATATTATACTCTCGGTTATTAGTTATGTCAAGATTAACGGACAATAAAAAAGACTGCGCAAGCAGTCTTTAAAAATTTTATTTTCTGCCGGTTGAACCGAACCCGCCCGAACCTAATTTGATTTAAGATATTGTATAACTGAAACTAACGCGTTCTGTATTTGCCGAAACTAAAATAGCAGAGCCGTAATAGCACAAATCAAGCACAATAAAATTAACAAAATTTTCTTTTTAATTAAATGGTCTCCTTTAAACTCAATATTTCTTAATAATCATCTAGATAAACGACTAATTTATTCAAATCATAAAAATACAGTATTGCGCAACAATCACCCGTAGTTGCAAAATAATCACTATCCACTTCGGAACGCAATAACGTTAACCAACCGTATTTATTTTCAAAATCGGGTACGGAAAAATTTTTCGTTATATCGTGCATTCTTTCATACTGATTTTCCTTAAAGTAATATTCAGTCAAAATTTCGGTATTTCCCTCATAAGAGAAAATCGAGTTAAATTCCTCGTCACTGCCGTCATAATTCAGCACGACGAAATATTCCCCATCCGTAGGACCGATATCCGAGGCATAGCTTTCTATCTCCACGTTTTTCGGCAAGGCAATGTTATACCATTCGGATAAATTTCTATTCAACTTTTCAATCGAAGGTTTACCGTAAAAACCGCAACCGCAAAAAAGAATTAAAGTAAAGCTTGTAAATAACATTACTATAGCTAAAATTTTCTTTTTCATAAAAACCCTTCACCGTTTTTTGTACCTTAAATTATACTACTTGCTAAACGGCGTGTCAAAAAAAATATTGTAACACTTATGTTACAATGTGCTACATCCGTGTTACAATTCAAAAATTTATAAAATTTTATTTTCTGCCGGTTGAACCGAACCCACCCGCACCGCGGACCGTTTCCGAAAGAGCTTCACACTCAATAAACTGCGCCGTGATATACGGCGTAATGACGAGCTGGGCAATTCTTTCGCCCGCGTCGATTTTTTGCGTTTCTTCCGAATGGTTGTGAAGCGCAACCTTAACTTCGCCGCGGTAGTCGCAGTCAACAACGCCTACCTTGTTTGCGGGGGCAAGTCCCTTTTTCGTCGCAAGTCCGCTTCTCGCATAGATAAGCCCCGCGAAGCCTTGCGGCAATTCAAGCGCAATGCCCGTAGGCACAACGACCGTCGTGTGCGGTTTAATTTCGACTTCGCCGTCAACGCACGCATACAAATCTGCGCCTGCCGAAAACTCGCTTCCGTAAGTCGGTACAACCGCCTTATCATTTAATTTTTTAATATTAACTTTAACGTTCATAATTACTGTTCTTTTTCTCCGTCCCAAAGAATAATTTTATCCCTTTTAAGCGACTCTTTCACAAGTATAATGCGCTGATTTGACGAACCGCGGAATCTCAGATTCAAGTCCTTTAATTCCTCGACGAATCTGCCGTCCACAAGCACATCAAGGCAGCGAAGTATTTTCATAACCGTTTCGGGGTCGCCCTTTTTGCCGGTTAAAAGGTCGCGCTCGTAATCGTAGCCGGTAAAGCACCAAAGCGATTTTTCGGGATAGCGCTTGCGCATCTTGCGCATAAACGGAGCGAGAACTTCGGCGTTTTCGGGTTCGAACGGGTCGCCGCCCAAAAGCGTAAAGCCCCTTATGTATTCCGGCTCCATTGCGTCTAAAATTTTATCTTCTACCTCTTCGGTAAACGGCTGACCGTAACCAAAATCCCACGTTTCGGGGTTGAAGCAGTTTTTGCACTGATTTCTGCAGCCGCTGACGTACAGCGACACCCTAACCCCGGGACCGTTGGAAATATCGTACCATTTTATTGTCGCAAAATTCATAAACGTGACGTTTAATCCTTGTATCTTTATTTGTTAACGGTTGACCCGCATTGCGCAAGTCAACCGTAAATCTTGTAATTATAAATGAAGAACTCTTGCTTTGATTTCTTTGGTCTTACCGACGTTCCAGAAATTCTCGCCGAGGTATCCGCAAGTACGGCGCGTAACGTTCATTTTGCGCTGATCCTTGTTGTGACATACGGGGCATTCCCACTCATTGTCGTCGTTGATAATAATTTCGCCGTCGAAACCGCAGACGTGGCAGTAGTCGGACTTGGTATTGAATTCCGCATACTGGATATTGTCGTAAATAAATCTTACTACGTCCTCTATCGCCGTCAGATTGTGGCGCATATTGGGTATTTCGACGTAAGAGATTGCACCGCCCGAAGAAATCTTCTGGAACTGGCTTTCGAACTTGAACTTCGAGAACGCGTCGATATTTTCGCGTACGTCTACGTGGTAGCTGTTGGTGTAATAGCCCTTGTCCGTAATATCGGGAATTGAGCCGTATTTTTCCGCATCGATTCTCGCAAAGCGGTAGCAAAGCGACTCGGCGGGGGTGCCGTACAGCGCAAAGCCGATATTCGTTTCCTTCTTCCACTTCATGCAGTGGTCGCGAAGAGACTGCATTACTTTAAGCGCAAATTCCGTGCCTGCGGGGTCGGTATGCGAAACGCCTTTAACAAGCTTGGTTACCTCGTACAAACCGATATATCCCAAGGAAATGGAAGAATATCCGCCGAACAAGAATTTATCTATCTTTTCTCCGGGTTGCAGTCTTGCAATTGCGCCATACTGCCAATGCACGGGTGAAACGTCGCTGGTTACGCCTTTAAGCGCTTCGTGGCGGCACATAAT
>CAMWLA010000048.1 GCA_947174975.1 uncultured Clostridia bacterium
CAGTGATGAAGTCGAGGAGACCAAGCGTTCGGTTATCGGTCTTGAAAAGCTTAATGAAAACGATATTGCATACTTAAACGGCGTTCTTTCGTCGGTGAAGGAACATAAACCGGAGCTTACAAAAATAATTGACGAACGCTCGCGCTTATTCCCAGAATCCAGACTTTTTCCCGCCGATAGAAGTATTTTGTTTATCGCAATTGCCGAGATATTGTATTTTAACGATATTCCTTCGGCGGTATCGGTTAACGAGGCGGCAAATATTGCATCAAAATATTCGTCCGAAAAGAGCGCTACGTTTATAAGCGGTATTTTATCGGAAATAATAAGGGAACACGACAATGTATAAAATTATCGACGGCAAAGCCATTGCTCAGTCAATCCGCGAGGAACTTGCCGAAAAGATAACTGAGTTTAAGAAAAATGCAGCGCGCGATATCGGGCTTGCCGTCATACTTGTCGGTGAAAATCCCGCGTCGCAAATATACGTGCACAATAAAATCAAGGCGTGTGAAGAGGTCGGAATAAAGTCTTTTGCTTATTATCTGACCGAACAAGCAACGCAAAAAGAGCTTGAAGATTTAATATTATCTCTTGCAAATGACGATAAAATAAACGGTATACTCGTTCAGCTGCCATTGCCGGCATATTTATCGGATAAAGCTCTTAAACTTATTCCTGACAGCAAAGACGTTGACGGCTTTTCCGCTAATAATATCGGCAAGCTGTGCCTTAATACGCAAAGTACAGTTGCTTGCACACCATACGGTGTAATGAAAATGCTTGAGTATGAAAATATCGAAATCAAAGGTAAAAATGCGGTAGTCGTAGGACGTTCAAATATAGTGGGCAAGCCTATGGCAATGTTGCTTTTGAATGCCGACGCAACCGTGACGGTATGCCATAGCAAAACGAAAAATCTGAAAGAGCAGTGCCAAAAGGCGGATATACTCGTATCGGCAATCGGCAAACCTAAATTCATAACTGCCGATATGGTTAAAGACGGCGCAATCGTTATCGACGTCGGAATGAACAGAGATGAAAACGGGAAGCTTTGCGGTGACGTCGATTTCGCTAACGTTAAAGATAAATGCTCGTACATAACACCAGTTCCGGGCGGAGTGGGGCCGATGACAATAACTATGCTTATGTATAATACATATTTATCGGCTGTAAGGAGTTTGAATTGACGGATTTTGACATTAAATACGCAGAATATCAGAAAATTTTTGACGAATATTTATCAAATTTTTGCGATAAACTCGTATGCGAACCTCAAATTTTGAAAGAAAGTTTAATATACAGCTTGAAGCTCGGCGGCAAGCGCGTTCGCCCCGTTTTAATGCTTGCGATTGCAGATTTGCTGGGAATCGATAGGACGAGTATATCAAACTTTGCGGTAGCGCTTGAGCTTATTCATACGTATTCGCTTATTCACGACGATTTACCCGAGATGGATAACGACGATTTCAGACGGGGTAAACCTTCTAATCATAAGGTTTTCGGCGTCGGGAACGCTGTTCTCGCTGGCGACGGGCTGCTTAATACGGCATATTCTATATTGTTTAACGAGTGCTTTAACGGCAACGAGTATATTTCAGCGTCAAAATATATCTGCGATTGTGCAGGTATAAGCGGTATGATTGCGGGGCAGTCCGCCGATTTATTGCACGAAAACGATACAACCGTTGATGAGAAAATTTTAGATTTTATTCATCTAAACAAGACGGCCAAGCTTATTATGGCTGCATGTGTTACGCCCAGCATTCTGTGCGGGGGCAAATATTATTCCGAAATTAAGACCTTTGCGCGTGATTTAGGCTTTTTATTTCAGCTGACTGACGATATTCTTGACGTTGAGGGCAGTTTTGAAAATTTGGGAAAAAGCGTAGGTAAGGATGGCGCGGAGGGAAAATATACCGCAGTGCGATTATATGGGTTGAGTGACTGCAAGCTCCGTGCAGACTTGTTCTGCGACAGATGCATAAAAATGCTTGAAGGACTTGACGGCGATACACAGTTTTTAAAAGATACGGTTTACTTTGTAAGGCAGAGAATTAATTAAATTCTATTGACTTATTGGCAAAATTGTGATATAATTGCGTGCGTTGATATAGTGGTGCAGTATTCTAGTCAATCTCTGTTGAAACGAAGGCGGGGGTAAAATACCGTCAAAGGGCATATCGATGAAGTTTCTGGTGTTTGCTTGCTTTGCCAAGAGTGGGTGGATGCTGGGAGTAAAGGTTTATGGGAGCTTGGTAACGGCATACCGCAGCCTAACCCATTTACCGTGGAGGCTGACTTTTTAGTCAGTATAAACCTGCTATCAGGCGAAAGCTTGGTACAGAGTAGCCTGCTTTGAGTGAAGACAGCGGATAGCGGATTTACGAAACCAAGCGTTTGGCCAGACGCTTTGATTTTTATTGCCGCTTGAAATTGTTCTTTGCAAAAGAAGATAAGCTCAATAGAAATTGTCAAGGAAAGCTTCTAGACTGATTTTTATATTAGAGATTACAGTGTGGATTCAGTGGCGATTCGGTTATGCAGAAATGCGTTCACGCTTTTAAAAGGAAACTGCTTTTTCGGCGACGGGAAGTAAGCTTGAGGGAAATCCTACCGAACCTAAACCGCAAAGTTTATTTAATATAAACCACTATATTATTTTTTTACGCACGTATAAATGTGCGTATTATTTTTAGAGATAAGGGAAATGGAAAAGGAAGAGGATCAACCAAAACAAGAAAAACCCGCTAAGAAAAAAAAGCAAAAGAAAAGAATAATGCCGTCATGGCTCTCTTGGGGTCTTGGCGTATTATTTTTGTCTTTTGCTTTAACAGTTTTATTCAGTTTTTTAACTGAAATATCTATAAAGGGAAGTCCCGTATACGTATGCGTTATTGTTCTGATAGTTCTTTTAATATTGAACATCGGCTGCGATTTGTTGGCAAATGCAATTTTAACTTGCCAGCCGGATGCATTCCATGCAATGGCTTCAAATAAGATAAAGGGTGCAAAACGTGCTGTTACGTTTTGTAAAAACGCAACTAAGCTCGGAAGTATATTTGCTGACGTTATCGGTGATATATGCGGAATTGTCAGCGGTGCTGCCGGTGCCGTGCTTGTTGTATACATCGCGGCGAACGCCGACGGGAATATTTGGGAAATCATCGCGTCTATCGGTGTGAGTGCCGTTATAGGTGCTTTAACTGTCGGCGGTAAAGCAATATTTAAGCACTTTGCTATTAAATACAATAGGCAGATAGTGTTTTCTTTTGCTAAATTTACTACGTTTTTTAAAAAGGAAAAATAAATGCCTTTCTTTTATAGCGGTAAACAGCTGAAAAGCTTGAATATGTCGCAGTTGAATTCGTTGTGCGAAGATTTGCGGCAAAAAATTTTGTCCACCGTGCTGAAAAACGGCGGGCATTTATCGTCTAATCTCGGTGCCGTTGAGTTAACCGTTGCCTTACATTACGTGTTTGATTTTCCCGAAGATAAGGTAATATTTGACGTGGGCCATCAATGTTATGCCCATAAATTGTTGACCGGCAGAGCCGAAAAGTTTGATACTTTGCGTAAAAAAGGCGGTATCTCCGGCTTCCCTAAAAGGGAAGAAAGCGAGTTCGACTGTTATAATACCGGCCACGCGGGTACATCGGTATCCGCAGCTTTGGGCATTGCAAAAGCTCGCGATATTTCCGGCGAAAATTTTAACGTAATCGCCGTAATCGGCGACGGCTCGTTTAATAACGGTCTTATTTATGAAGCATTTAACAGTTTAAGGCTTTTGAACACTAATATTTTAGTTATTTTAAACGATAACGGAATGTCTATTTCTCCGACCGTAGGCAGTATGCACGAGTATTTGGAGTTTCTAAGTGAAAACGACGAACACGTTGCAAAACGCAATAAACACGCAAATATTTTCGATAGATTCGGTTTCAAATATGACGGAGTTTACGACGGTAATAATCTTGAACAGCTTATTCAAAAGCTGACGGAAATTAAAGAAAGATTGAAGCACGAGTCCGTAATTTTACATATACTCACAAAAAAGGGCAAAGGCTATGAGTTTTGCGAGGAAGATCCGGAGGCAACTCACGGAATTTCAGTTTCGAGTTCTGATAATGTTTCAACTGAATACTCAAAAGTATTTGGCGAAACGTTATGCGATTTAGCCAAGGATAACAAAAATATTGTTGCCGTTACGGCTGCAATGACTTCGAGCCTCGGGCTTGGCGAGTTTTTTGAAAAGTATCCGCAAAGATCTGTTGACGTCGGAATATGTGAAGAACACGCAACAATTCTGTGCGCGTCTATGGCGACTGAGGGGCTGAAGCCGTATTATGCTGTATATTCAACGTTTTTGCAGCGTTCGTTTGATGAGATAATGATTGACATATGCAGTCAAAACTTGCCCGTTACGTTGTGCATTGACAGAGCTGGCGTTTCGGGTGCTGACGGTGAAACGCATCAAGGTGTTTTTGATTTGTCTTTCTTGAGTATGATACCCAATCTCACGATTGCAGTTCCGAAAGATATTAATGAGTTTAAAGCAATGTTGAAATTCAGCGCTGATTTTAATTATCCGCTTGCCATAAGATATCCGAGGGCGGGAAAGCGCGTATTTAAAGTTCAATCAAAAATTGTGCGCGGTAAGTGGGAGGAGTTGTCTTCAAACGAAAATGCGGATGTTGCAATTATTGCTTGCGGAGAGCGTGCGGTTACCGACGCGTTAGTGGCAATGCAGATACTTGAAGAGAGAAATATAAACGTTAAAGTAATAAATGCAAGGTTCGTTAAGCCTATTGACGATGAAATGCTTGCAAGTCTGAAACAAAAACATATCGTAACAGTCGAAGATAATATGCTTGCCGGCGGGCTTGGTTCTCTGATTAACACTTTCTATGCAAATAAAGATAAGATAATCAAAAATTTTGCATATCCGGACGAATTCATAACCCATGGAAGCGTAGCCGAACTTATGAATGATTATAAAATTACGGGCAAATATATTGCGGAATACATAATAAATGCGATTAGATAAATTTTTGTCAGAGCAGTACGGTTCAAGAACGAAAGCCGCGGCAGCAATTTCAAAAAAACTCGTGCTTATAAACGGAAAAGCCGTACAGCCGTCTTATGAATATAAGGATGGCGATAAAATCGAAATTATCACTGCGGAAGAAAACTATGTTTCTGCGGGGGGATTCAAACTTAGCAAAGCAATTAAAGATTTCAATTATTCCGCAACCGGTAAGATTTTTGCAGATATAGGTGCGAGCACCGGTGGATTTACCGATTGCCTTTTGCGGCACGGTGCAAAAAAAGTTTACTGCATAGACGTAGGCGAAAGCCAGCTTGATAAAAGCCTTTTGGATAAAAACGTAGTAATTATCGATAATTATAATGCTAGAGATTTAAATGCAAGTATTTTTTCCGAAAAGCTTGACGGCGTCGTGATCGACGTAAGCTTTATTTCATTAACCTATATACTTGAAGGTGTAAGCAATATTCTTGATGACGGGGCTCACGTTTTGGCACTTATTAAACCGCAGTTTGAATGCGAGAGCAGAAAAGTAGGTAAAAACGGGATTGTTCGCGGAATCGATACTCATCGTCAGATAATTAATAAAGTATTAAGCTTTGCTCAAGAGTGCAATTTAATCCCGCAAAAGTTAACTAATGCGCCTATTATCAGCGGCAAAAATATGGAATACATCGTATTGCTCGAGAAAAATGCCGAACGCAAAAATATAAACGAAATATTAATTAAGTCTGTTAAATTGTGAATTTAATGGGCTTTTTATTTGCATATTTGTATAAAAAGTTATATAATTAGTTGCGATGAAAGTAGGGATTTACTATAACAAAAATCATCTGAATGAAAACCTTGAATATATAGATAAAATTGAAAGTTTTTTTAAGTCTTACGGCATCAAATGCAAGGTTATTTTTAAGCCGGATGATATAGACGGACTCGACGTTTTGCTTGTTCTCGGTGGAGATGGCACGATATTAACAGTCGCCTCCGAATGTGCAAGAAGATACGTTAAAATATTAGGAATAAACTACGGACATCTCGGGTTTCTTACTGAGTTTGAGCAAGAAAAATTTGCGGATGCGCTTAAGCTTATTTGCGACGGCAAATTTAAAACAAAAAAGCGGGTAATGCTTGAAATTACCTATGACGGAAAAAAGTATTTTGCGCTGAACGATTTTGTAATTCAAAGGAGTACGGGGGGACAAGATTTCAGTAACACAGTTTCCCTTAATGCCGAAATCGACGGCACGACGGTTGATAACTACTTGGCAGACGGAATAATAGTGAGTACGCCAACGGGCTCTACGGCATATTCGCTTTCGGCTGGCGGATCAATTCTCGCCCCCGATTTAGATGCTTTTATACTTACCCCGATATGTGCACATTCTTTGCATTCGCGTCCGGTAGTTTTTAGTGCGAATTCGGTTGTAACTATTAATTCGCCTAACACAAAAACACAGCTTAACGTAATTGTTGACGGTAAAATCGTTGATACAGTAAGCGATAAGGTCAATTTTACGATTAAAAAATCGGATTTTGCTGCAGAATTTATATCCCGTGGTGGCAAGGATTTCTTTGATAAATTATTAATAAAGCTTAATATTTGGAGTAAATGATGTATAGAAATGCAAGACAACAGAAGATTTTGGAACTTATAGCAGCCAAAGAGATAGATACGCAAGAAGAGCTTTGTGCTGAACTGAATAAGCTTAATTTCAACGTTACGCAAGCAACTATATCCCGTGATATCAAAGAATTAAAGCTTTACAAAATTTCGGGTACTACAAAAAAATATAAATACGCTTGTCTTGATAACGCCCACGATTCAGAGCTTGATAAAAAACAGAAACTATTCAGAGAGTGCGCGCTTTCAATCAATTACGCAAACAATATTATAATAATAAAAACGATGCACGGAAACGGCGGTACGGTTTGTATATTCGTCGATTCACTTCAATTTAAAGAAATTATCGGAACTATTGCGGGCGATGATACTTGCTTAATCGTCGTCGATACTAATGAAAATACGCCGATTGTTGTAAATAGGCTTAAAGAGTATATTTAATGTTAAGTAGACTGTATGTTAAAAACATAGCTTTAATTAAAGAAGCTGACATAGAATTTGATAGCGGTCTTAACGTATTATCGGGTGAAACCGGGTCGGGAAAATCAATAATTCTCGACTCAATTAATTTTGTTTTGGGAAGCAAGGCTGACAAAACAATGATAAGGCACGGAGAGCAAGAAGCCCTCGTTAAGGCGGAATTCAAAGTCGATGGGGGCAGCGAAGCAGTTGCGGTGCTGAAAGATTACGACATTGACAGTGAAGGCGAAATCATAATTTCGCGTAAGTTTAGCATTGACGGTAAAAATAATATAAAGATTAACGGAAACTCGGTCACGCTAGCTATGTTAAAGGCGGTGACGTTGCATCTCGTGGACGTTCACGGTCAAAGCGAACACTTTTTCCTTTTGAACGAAAACAATCAGCTAAAAGTAATAGACAGTTTGCTGGGTGAAAATGCAGAAAATATCAAAAAGCAAATCTCAAGCTATTTGACGGAAAAACGGCAATTAAAGGATAAAATTTCTTTGCTTGGCGGCGACGAGACCGAGCGTGAGAGAAAGCTTGACTTGCTTGAATATCAGATTAAAGAAATAGAAAATGCCGATTTAAAAATCGGAGAATTCGAAGAGCTGAAAGAGCGCAGAAATAAAATTTTAAACGTAGAAAAAATATTAAGTGCAGTAAACTTCGTAAAAGATTGTTTAAACGAGGACGGCGGAGTTAGCGATAAGCTTTATTCATCTTCACGAGAGCTTGGCAGAATCAGCGGAATAAGCGAGGAATATAACAATATTTTAATCAGACTTGAAGCAGTTGGCGATGACGTTGCAGATATTGCAAGTTCATTGACAGATATTGCAGACAGTCTCACGTTTGACGAAAACGAGGCTCAGGCGGTGGAGGATAGAATAAGTTTAATTAAGTCGCTTATTAAAAAATACGGCGCAACCGAAGAGGAAATTATAGCTTATAAAGACCGCATTACGGTTGAGCGTGACGCTATTTTTAACAGCACTGAATTGATTGAACGGTATACAAAGCAAATAGAAGATTGTGACGATAAAATATACGCTTTATGTGTAAAGCTATCAGATTTGCGTAAGCAGACTGCAAAAACGTTTTGCAAGTCAGTTGAAGCCGAACTCAGAACACTTAATATTCCCGATGCGGTTTTCAACATTAAATTTAATGAGTTTACGCGTGAAACTGCGAATTTGCAGAGCAGTAACGGTTGCGATGAAGTTTATTTTGAATTTTCAGCAAACAAGGGCGAACCCGTTAAACCGCTTAGTAAGGTTATAAGCGGAGGAGAAATCAGCAGATTTATGCTTGCCGTAAAAACTCAGCTTAAAAATCTGAACGGAATTTCAACGTATATATTTGACGAAATTGACGCAGGTATAAGTGGATATACGGCTGATACCGTAGCAAGGAAATTTAAAAATATGGCGCAAAGTACACAAATACTTGCCGTTTCGCATCTTCCGCAGATATGCGCCGCAAGCGATACGCAGTATTTGATTTTTAAGAAAGAAGATGGCGGAAATACCTATACTTATATAAATAAGCTTAATGATGAGCAGAGGATAGAGGAAATTATCCGGTTAATAGGAAACGTTAATTCACAATCGGCTCATCAGCACGCAGTAGAACTTATTAAACAGTATAAAAATTAAGACGGCAAAACTGCCGTCTTTTTTTGTATAATCTGAAAAGCGTTGCACACAATACTACTGTTATGCTTTTCAG
>CAMWLA010000049.1 GCA_947174975.1 uncultured Clostridia bacterium
AAGCGCTTCGAGTTCATTTGCAGGCATATCTGCGTGTACGGTTATCTTGGTTTTGATTTTGCTGTTTACTTGAACGGCGTATTCAAACGTATCCTCGCCGCATTTTGCAATGTCGAAATTCGGCCAGCTTTCATAAGCGATAGTTCCATTATGCCCTAATACCGTATTCCATATTTCTTCGGTAATAAAGGGGATAACGGGGTTTAAAAGCTTAATGAAGCCTTCGGCGTATTCTTTCGGGAACGAATTTCCTTCGCCGATTTCTTTATATACCGCGTTGACAAAAATCATCATCTGCGATATTGCGGTGTTTACTTTCATTGCCTCGTAATCTTCCCCGACCTTTTTAACGGTTTGATTATATATTTTATCAAGATTATAATTAGCGGCGGGAGAAATAGCTTCAAGCTCGAAATAAAGTCTGTGTATTCTGTCAACAAATTTTTTTACGCCCTCGATATTTGCGGTATTCCAAGGCTTTGTATCTGCAACGGGACCCATAAACATTTCGTACATTCTAAGAACGTCTGCACCGTATTCGTCAACTATGTCGTTGGGGTTGACTACGTTGCCAAGACTTTTAGACATCTTGTTTCCGTCTTCGCCAAGGATAAGCCCTTGATGGAACAGCTTCTTGAACGGTTCTTTACAAGGCACAAGCCCTTTGTCAAATAAGAAATTATTCCAGAAACGCGAGTACAGCAAGTGTCCTACTAAATGTTCCTTACCGCCGACGTAGAAATCGACTGGCATCCAGTATTTTAATAAATCGTAGTCTGCGAACTTATCGTTGTTGTGCGGGTCGCAGTATCTTAAAAAATACCACGCCGAACCCGCAGAGCCGGGCATAGTAGTAGTTTCGCGTTTTCCCTTAATTCCGTTTACGCTGACGTTGACCCATTCTTTTGCATTTTCAAGGGGGGCATTTCCGCCGTGCGCCTTATAGTCGTCCATTTCGGGAAGGGTGAGGGGAAGCTCTTCATCTTCAAGCAGTACCGTTTCGCCGTTTTCAAGGTGAATAACCGGTAAGGGTTCGCCCCAATAGCGCTGACGAGCGAATATCCATTCGCGCATTTTATAAGTTACCGTCTTTTTACCGCAGTTGTGCTTAACGAGCCAGTCCGACATTTTGTCTATTGCTTGCTGCTTGTTTAAACCGTTCAAAAAGTCAGAATTTATATGCAAGCCGTCTTGAGTATAAGCTTCTTTAGAAATATCACCGCCTTCCAATACTTGAATAATGGGAAGGGAGAACTTCTTTGCAAATTCGTAGTCGCGCGTGTCGTGCGCTGGTACCGCCATAATTGCGCCGGTGCCGTAAGAAGTGAGAACGTAGTCTGAGATATAAATCGGAAGTTTATTGCCGTTGGCGGGGTTTATTGCATAAGCACCAGTAAACGCGCCGGTTTTGTCCTTATTTAAATCCGTTCGCTCCAAATCGGATTTTGACGCACAAACTTTTTTATAAGCTTGAACTTCCGCCCATTGCGCTTTTGTGGTTATTTCGTCTACTATTTTGTGCTCGGGCGCAAGTACACAGTAGGTAGCGCCGAACAGCGTATCGCAGCGTGTTGTAAAAACGGTGAATCCTTTATCCGTACCGTCAACCTTGAAAACTACGTTTGCACCTTCAGATTTACCTATCCAGTTTCTCTGTGCAACTTTTGACGCTTCGGGCCAGTCAAGTTCGTCCAGTCCTTCCAAAAGTCTTTCGGCATACTTGTTTATATCAATTACCCACTGTTTCATGTTTTTGCGAACTACGGGATAACCGCCGCGTTCGCTTTTACCGTCGATAATTTCATCGTTTGCAAGTACGGTTCCAAGCTCTTCACACCAGTTAACCGGGGTTTCAACATAACGGGCAAGTCCTTCCTTGCAAAGCTGTTTAAATATCCACTGTGTCCATTTATAGTAGGAGGGATCGCAAGTGGAAATTGTATTGTCCCAATCATAGGAAAGTCCTAGCATTTTCAGTTGGCTTGTAAACGTTTCTATGTTTTTTTGAGTAAAGCCGTCGGGGTTATGCCCGGTTTTTATGGCGTACTGTTCCGCGGGCAGACCGAAGCTATCAAAGCCCATAGGATGCAGCACGTTAAAGCCTTGCATTCTTTTCATACGTGCAAGTATATCCGTTGCGGTATAACCTTCGGGGTGCCCGACGTGCAGTCCCGCGCCCGAGGGGTAGGGGAACATATCAAGCACGTAATATTTCGGTTTTGAAAAATCGCGCAGATTTGTGCGGAAAGTTTTATTATCGTTCCAAAATTGTGCCCATTTTTTTTCGATTTCGTTAAAGTTAGTGTAAGCCATAAATTTTCCTCTCTTTAAGATTATACCGTTAAAAACGAAAATTGGCAATTAAATTATTGACAAACGGCAATTATTGTACTAAAATATTTGTAAACTTAAATTAAAAGATAAGTACCGCTGAGGGGCTTTCAGAGAGTGCGGGGTAGCTGTGAACCGCATAGCAAGTAGGAGAACGGGAAACCACTTTTACAAAAGTTTAAGTTGTTAAAAGAGGCTTAATTTTTAAGCAATTAAGGTGGAACCGCGCATAAATTGTAATTTGCGTCCTTAAGCATCGGCTTAAGGCGTTATTTTTTTGTAAAACCGTAGGAGAATTAAATTATGGAAATTAAATTGAAAAACGGAAATGCAGTATCGGTTGCAGACGGAGCAACTTGTTTTGACGCTGCGCAAGCAATAAGTGAAGGGCTTGCTCGTTCGGCTGTTGCTGCGAAGGTTAACGGAAATCTTTGCGATCTCAGTGCTAAGCTTTCTGACGGAGATTCGCTTGAAATCGTTACTTTAAAAGATAAAGAGGGGTTGGATGTTTATCGGCACACTTGTGCACACGTGCTTGCGCAAGCAATAAAAAACATTTATCCCACTTGCAATCTCGCAATAGGTCCAGTAATAGATAACGGGTTCTATTATGATATTGATTTCAATACGCCCATAACCCAAGACGATTTTGCAAAAATTGAGGGCGAAATGCAGAAAATCATCGATGCAAAGACGCCCATAGAGCGCTTTGAACTTCCCCGTGCGGAAGCTTTGAAGCTTATGAAAAAGTACAACGAAAAATATAAAATCGAGCTTATAAATGAACTGCCGAGCGATGCGGTTATCTCTTTCTATAAGCAAGGTACTTTTACAGATCTTTGCCGCGGACCCCATCTTCCCAATACGGGGAAAATTAAAGCTTTCAAGCTTACATCGCTTACTGGCGCATATTGGCGCGGAAACGAGAAAAATAAAATGCTCACCCGTATTTACGGCACTGCCTTCGAGAAGAAATCGCAGCTTGATGAATATCTTGTAGCGGTTGAAGAGGCTAAAAAACGCGACCATAACAAGCTTGGACGCGATCTTGGCATATTTATGACTTCGGACGTTGTCGGGCAAGGTCTGCCTATTTTGATGCCCAAAGGCGCGAAAATGTTGCAGATTTTAACTCGTTTTGTCGAGGATGAGGAAGCGAAGCGCGGTTTTATGATTACAAAAACGCCCAATATGGCGAAGTCGGATTTATATAAAATTTCCGGACACTGGGATCACTATCGCGATAAAATGTTTATTTTAGGTGAAATTGACGATAACGGCGAATCAAAGAAAGGTGAGGAGATTATGGCTTTGCGCCCTATGACTTGTCCTTTCCAGTATCAGATTTATAAAAACGGATTAAAATCATATAGGGATTTGCCTTGTAGGTATTCCGAAACCGCAACCGAGTTCAGAAATGAAGCCTCCGGCGAAATGCACGGACTTATAAGGATAAGGCAGTTTACGCTTTCAGACGGACATATAATCTGTACCAAGGAACAGATTGAAGATGAATTCAAGCGTTGCCTTGACCTTTCGTACTATTTCCTTGATGCGCTGGGAATGCGCGACGACGTAACTTTCCGTTTCTCAAAACGCGGTAAGTCTAAATCGGATAAGTATATAGATAACGACGAGGCTTGGAATAATACTGAAGCAATGATGAAAGTCATACTCGACGATTTGAAGCTTGATTATGTTGAAGCAGACGACGAGGCTGCGTTCTACGGACCCAAACTTGACGTGCAAGCGCGTAACGTTTATGGCAAGGAAGATACGCTTATTACAATTCAAATTGACTTTGCCGCCGGCGAAAGCTTTGATATGCAGTACGTTGACGTGGACGGAGTGAAACGTCACCCTTACGTAATTCACCGCAGCTCGATTGGTTGCTACGAGAGAACGCTTGCAATGCTTATTGAAAAATACGCGGGAGCGTTCCCTCTGTGGATGTGCCCTACGCAAGTCAAAATTTTGCCGATAACCGACAGAACGCTTGATTATGCAAAACAAGTTTGTGAAAAACTTACTTACAAGGGTATTCGCTGCGAAGTCGATAGCCGTAATGAAAAGATAGGTTACAAAATACGTGAGGCAAAGCTTGATAAAGTACCTTATGTTCTGGTTGTCGGTGATAAGGAAGCGGAAGAGGGGACAGTAAATGTCAATATGCGCGGTGTCGAAGAGAAAACCACAGTATCAGTTGACGAATTTATTTCAAAAGTGGTTAAAGAAACAGAAAATAAAACTATTTTTTAATTAGCTGTTAAAAATATTTGACAATAAAATCAATTTATCGTATTATATTATCGTTAAGCAAAGGTTACCCCTTTCGCCATGCGGAATACCGTAGCGGCACGATAATGATTTTAAGACTAGTATCTTATATTATTTTCGGGTAGCTTATGCTGCCCGAAATTTTTATTTTAATTGAGAGGTAATTATTATAAAGGACTTATATTCGGTTAACGAAGCTATTCGAGATAAAGAGGTCAGAGTTATCGGAAGTGACGGTGAAATGATAGGTGTAATGTCAAGTCGCGACGCTCAGCATCTTGCTGATGATGCGGGGCTTGATTTAGTAAAGATTTCACCCAATGCCAATCCGCCCGTTTGCAAGATTATGGATTATTCCAAATTTAAGTATGAGCAAGCTAAGCGCGAGAAGGAAAATCGCAGAAATCAGACCATTATCGAAATTAAGGAAATTCGCCTTTCTATGACGATAGATGTCGGGGATATAGCTGTTAAAACAAAACAGTGTCTCAAATTTCTGGAAGCCGGAAACAAAGTTAAGGTTTCTATAAGAATGAAAGGGCGTGAGAACGCACGTTCCTATCAAGGCGTAAAAGTTATGCAAGACTTTTTCGAGGGCTTGGAAGGGAAAGCAGTTCAAGATAAAGCGCCGACGACGGAAGGTAGAAACATTACTATGATGCTTTCTCCCGTTAAAGCCTAAAAATTTAAGAAATTATTTCATTGGAGGATAAATTATGCCTAAACAGAAGTCACACAGCGGCACTAAAAAGCGTTTTTGGCTTACTTCTACCGGTAAGGTAAAAAGACCTCACGGCGGTAAGAACCATAAAGCTGAAACCAAGAACAGAAAGAGAAAGAGAAATTTGCGTCAGAATACGCTTGTTTCGTCAGCACAGGAATCAAATGTCAAAGCTATGATTCCTTATAAGGGTTAAGGAGGACAGAAAGTATGCGTATTAAAAGAACAGTTAACGCTTTAAAGAAGCGTAGAAAGATATTCCGTCTTTCCAAAGGATATTTTGGTAACAAATCTAAATCTTACAGAATTGCCCGTCAAGCAGTTATGAAGTCGTTAAATTACGCTTATATCGGCAGAAGACTGAGAAAGCGTGATATGCGCAGTCTTTGGATTGCACGTATAAATGCGGCTGCAAGAATGCACGGACTTTCATATTCTAAGTTTATGCACGGACTTAAATCTGCCGGAATAAACCTCAACAGAAAAGTACTTGCCGAGCTTGCTGTTTCGGACGCAAATGCATTTGCTGAACTTGCTGCGAAAGCAAAGGCAGCACTTTAATTGCGATTTTATCGGTTCCTATTAAATTTATAGGAACCGAATTGCTTTATTGAAATATGCTTATTACTTCAAAATCAAATCCGATAATCAAAACGGTTCAATCGCTTTCCGATAAAAAGTTCAGAAAACAGCTGAATTTATATATCGTTGAGGGAATTAAGCCCGTAAAAGAGTGTATTGAAGCGGGTTGTCAGATTGACCGAATAATCTGCGTAGAACAGTTTGAAAATGTTTTTCCCGATGCAACGGTAGTTACGGAAAGCGTTTTCAAAAGCATTTCAGCTGAAAAAACTCCGCAAGGGGTTTTGGCAGTAGTAAAAATTCCGCACTTTCAATTAAGGACTCCAGAAAAACCTTGTTTACTCTTAGATTGCTTGCAGGATCCGGGTAATTTGGGAACAGTAATCCGCACTGCAAATGCGGCGGGCTATGACGACATATTTATGATAAACTGCACCGACCCTTTTTCTCCTAAGGCAGTAAGGGCGAGTATGAGCGGTATTTTCTTTGTAAATATCTATCAAGGTACTCGGGAGGAAGTGCTCGAAGTGCTTGAGGATGTTCCTTTGATATGCGCAGATATGTGCGGTGATGATATTTTTACGTTTAAACCGCCTAAAAATTTCTGTCTGTGTATCGGAAACGAGGGTTCGGGTATAAGTAATGAAATTAAAAATAGGGCATCTAATACCGTAAAAATTCCTATGCGCAGTACGTGTGAAAGTTTAAATGTTGCCGTTTCTGCGGGAATTGCAATGTATGCTTTGAGAAAAAATTAATTTTGAGAGGTAGAAAATGTCAGGACATTCAAAATGGCACAATATTCAAGCAAAAAAAGGTAAGACAGACGCAGCACGCGGTGCAATGTTCACAAAGATTGGTAGGGAGCTTGCCGTAGCGGCAAAGGGTAATCCTAATCCCGATACGAACTCCAAGCTTGCCGACGTTATTGCAAAAGCTAAGGCTGCAAATATGCCGAACGAAAATATTAAGCGTTCAATTGCAAAAGCTGCCGGTGAATTGGGAGATAAAGAATATAAAGAATTAACTTACGAAGGTTACGGTGTGGCGGGTTCCGCAGTAATTATAAAAACGCTAACAGACAACGTAAACAGAACTGCGGGCGATATTCGTTCGACAATGTCAAAGTGTGGCGGTCAGATGGGTAATACCGGCTGTGTATCGTATATGTTTGATAACAAAGGTATTATCGTAATCGAAAGAACCGTTGCCTTGGACGAAGATACGATGATGGAGTATTGTCTTGAAGCTGAAGCTGATGATTATTCTGTGGAGGACGACGTATATGAAATTACGACTACTCCGGAGAATTTCTCAAAAGTCAGAAAATATTTTGAGGATAAGGGAGTATCTTTCCTTGAAGCCGCAGTAAAAATGGTTCCTCAGAATTACATTACACTTGACGGAGATAAGCTTGCAACGTTTACCAAAATGCTTGATAAGCTTGAAGAACTTGACGACGTTCAAGACGTTTATCACAACGTTGAGCTTGCGGACGATGATGAATAATTAAATTAAAATAATTGAGCATATATCTGTGAATAAAAAGCGGATATATGCTCAATTTAATATTATAAGCGTACACGCTTTAATATATAGCTTAATTGTTTAAGCACCTTATTTTTTGTGCTTGAACAATTAGGCGAGGGGGAGCATCACACGATTGCTCCCCCTATGAATTTTCGGCAGTTTTGTTTAGTACAATAATGTATGAGAAAATTATTGTCTAAAATTAAAAAATTTGCTTTGGTTGCCGTTTGCTTAGCGTTTATTATTTCATTTATATGTTTGTATTGTAAAAAGGAAAGTGCAAGTGCTGTTAACGAAAGCACGGCGCTTAGCGTGTGGCAGATTGATAGCTTTGAGGGAGGGAAAGGCTCACGTTCGGATTTTTTGCAGAACGTAGGTAAAGAATTTGCAAAAAAAGAAAATTGTTACGTAAATGTGGTGTCTCTTTCTGCTGAGGCAGCGAGACTTAATTTATCAAACGGAAACATCCCGGATCTGATATCATACGGAGCGGGAGCGTGTGGAATAGGAAATTTTGTAACGGATTTTACCGTATGGTGCAGCGGGTGTTACTGTTTGCTAACGCTTGACACGAATTCGGATTTTTCAGACGTAAATTCGGAGAATACCGTAATAAATAGAGGGAAAGATAATTTTGCGACTGTTGCAGCGCTATTTTGCGGTTTGAGGGAAAGTAAATTAGAAAATTCAACTGTTGCGTACGTAAAGCTTATTAACGGCGAATATAAATATCTATTAGGTACCCAACGCGATATTTTTAGACTTAAAACACGTAACGTTGCCTTTTCTATAAAAGCGGTAACTCAGTTTAACGATTTATATCAGAATATCTCGATAACAAATAAATGTAAAAACAGTGGGTATGCGCAGAAGTATATTGATTTCTTGTTATCAAAAAAGAACGAGCTGAATAAAATAGGTATGTTAGGTGACGGAATAAAGTTATACGATGATGAAATGGGGATATGTGAAAATCTTTCCTATGCGCGCAAAATAATGTATCCGATAAATGAAACGATAAAAAAGAGCATTGAAAACTCCGTTTCACACGGAGATATAAATATGTTAAAAGAACTGCTTAAATAATTGAAAAAAACAAAATAAAATGTTATTATATAGGTGGT
>CAMWLA010000050.1 GCA_947174975.1 uncultured Clostridia bacterium
GTATAATATAACTTCAATTTAAAAACTTTAAAATATTTTAATCGGAGAAATTATGATAAAAGTAAATTTTAACAACGAACAGCTTTCCGTAAAGGAAGGCACGCGGGTTTTAGACCTCGTAAACAAAAAAGAAAGAAAAAACCTTGTAGTCTGCCAAGTAGGCGCACAAGTTAAAGAGCTAAACTACATACTTTCCGAAAAGAACGACGGAATGACCATTCAGCTTCTCGATTTAAGCAACGCCGAAGCAAGCAGAGCTTACGAAACAAGCTTAAGGTACATAATCGCAATGGCGTTTTACAACGTGTACCCCAACGTGAAAGTAAGATTTTCTTACAATATCTCGCGTTCGGTATCTTGCCAGGCGCTGACCAAAAATTTCAATATGTCGAGGGCGGTTGAATCCATAAAGAAAGAAGTCGAGCGTATAATCGCGGCTGATCTTCCCATCGAAAGAGTTACCGTAACCGTTGCGGAAGCAACCAAGATTTATAAGAAATTCCACCTTGACGACAAGATCGAAATTTTAAAGTACCGTCCCGAAAAGACAGTTCATCTGTATAAGTGCGGAGAATATTACAACTATCTGCACAACTACATGGTACCCACTACGGGCTGCATACATAATTATACCATCACCCCTTACAGCCCCGGTATTATTATCCAGTACCCCCGCCACGAGCTTGACGCAAGCATTCCCGAATTCGAAGAGGAAGCAACCTACGGCAAGACCCTTCAAAAGGCTTTCAACTGGGCTGAAAAGGCAAAAATTCAGACCGTCAACGATATCAACCACAAGGTTGACAGAGGCGAAATTCTCGAATTCGTGCAGATGTGCGAAGCGCGCTGCAGCAAACAGCTTACCGAGCTTGGCGACTTAATTGAAAACGATATAGAGGACATAAGGCTCGTTGCCATAGCGGGCCCGAGTTCAAGCGGTAAAACTACTTTCTGTAACAGACTCAGAATAGAGCTTTTATCCCGCGGTATCAACCCCGTTACCATTTCGATGGACGATTACTATTTCGAAAAGGATAAAATCTGTAAAATTCAAGGCAGACCTTTGGACGATTTGGACCTCGAACACATCAACTGCCTTGACATAGAGCTTTTCAACAAAGACTTGTTCGATCTTATAAACGGCGAAGAAGTCACCCTCCCCCGCTTCAACTTCCAGACGGGCAAGCGCGAAGCCGGCAAGACGATCAAAGTCGACCAGAACGTTCCCATCATTATCGAAGGAATACACGCGCTGAACGAAAAGCTTACGCAGTCCATTCCCAAACACCAGAAATTCAAGATTTATATCGCGCCGCAAGCGCAGATGAATATCGACAACCATACTCCTCTTTCGATTACCAACGTAAGACTTATAAGGCGTATCGTCAGAGATATGAAATTCAGAAACTGCCCCGCGGCAACCACTATCGATATGTGGCAGTCGGTAAGAAACGGCGAATTCCGCTGGATATACCCCAACCAGGAGAATGCGGACTACGTATTCAATTCAAGCCTCGGCTACGAGCTGTGCGCATTAAAGAAGCAAGCTATGGACGCACTCGTTCAGATTGACCCCTCCGCACCTCAGTTCCTCGTTGCGAACAGACTTATTAAGACCTTGAAGTATTTCCGCAATATCGACGATTATTCGATTATCCCTTGCAATTCGCTACTTCGCGAATTCATCGGCGGCAGCTGCTTCGACGTATAAAAACGCAATAAAAAAGCACCCTTTCGGGTGCTTTTTTTATTTATTAAAGAAGTATGCAGATAACTCCGCCTTTGCCCTCGTTTATAATTCTTGTCATGGCGCGGCGCATCTTCGTCTTGGTTTCGTCGTGCATACCGCAGACCTTGCCGGCAAGCCCTTCCTTTACCATTCCGCGCAGCGATTTGCCGAAAACATTGGTTTCCCACATTCCCTCGGGATTAGTTTCAAAGCCGTTCATCATACCCTCGACAATGCCCTCGGACTGGCGCGCGTTGCCCATAATGGGACTGACTTCGCCAGTGACGTCAACCTTGACGATATGATAGCTGGGCGCGGTAGCTTTCAATTTAATGCCGACGCTTCCGCCTTGTTTTACAACTTGCGGTTTATCGAGGCTCATATCAGAATCGTCGGGCTCGACTATGCCGTAGCCGTTAATCTTGGCGCACTCGTATGCGTCCTTGATTTTGTCGTAGCTGCGTTTCGCTTCGGAAGTGGCGCGAACGTAGCGCATAAGCGAACATTCGTCACCGATCGTGTCGCCCGCGATTTCGGACAGCATACCGAAGTAAATTCCGTCCTTTGCGGTGACGGTAAGCTCCACCTTGCCCTCCGCAAGATTCATATTGACGGACGGTTCGCCTACCCAGTATTCGCAGCCGCTAAGCATATCGTCGAAAGCGGAACAGTCCTTCATTTTACAGATTTTGGGCGCAACGGCGCGAACCTTTCCCAAAAGCTCCGCAACTGCCGAACAGTCGGTGGAAAGATAGCGCATCCAGTCGGGAATGTTTATATCGAAGGAGGTTACGGGAAACTCGAAAAGAGCCGCACGCATAATCTGCATGACCGCGTCACCCGAAACGTGTCCCGCATTTATCATAACTACGGGAACGGAATATTTGCCCTCAAGCTCCGTCTTTAAAGCCGAAGAATCGCGCGCCGAAGTGTTTAAAACCAAAACGAACGGCTTTTTCGCGCTTTTAAAGCCGTGTACGGCGTTTTCTTCCGTCGGCACGTCCCTATTGTCGTCACTTATTACTATCACGCCGAACGAAGCTTTGGGCGCGCTGTCGGTAAACCTTACCTTAGAATTATCCTCGGCGAACACCGCCGTAAATCTTTCGGCAAGCGAAGTAGTCGTCCCTACTTCCGTCACGCATATACAAATATCTCCGCCGCACCTTGCCGCTATGTCCTCATAAACGTTGTTATCCATATCCGCCTCCGCAAAAACTATGTGTATAACTACTTTATTGCAAAGATTTCAATTTTAGAACAAAATTTTAAATAAATTATGCAGACGGCTATAGAACGAGTAACAAAACACAACAGCCCCGAAATTTGGGGCTGTTGTGTTTTAAAATTTAAAAATAATTTTATTAAATTAATCTACATACGATAAGAATTTATCTTGTAATTTCTCTATTTCTACACCTAACGGCGTTGGATTTAATTTTCTATCCAATCCGTATTTAACAAAATAATCTCCGATTAATTCAGCTATTTCATTAATATTAGTCTTTTTAACAACTATATAATTATCAGAAAAATCAAAGTAATTATTATCTTTAAAAATTTGATTAATTAAATCTTTTTCTCTTGAACTAATATGTATTTTTATCATAACCGTTTAAAACATCGTCCTACTCTATATATTATTTCGTCTTTAATACGTCGCGGTAGAATTCGTCCATTTCCTTTTTGGTTTTAAAGTTTGCGATATACATTGTATTTCCCATTGCGCCGCTTAAAACGTCGGGAACGCGGGCAATCGTCTTTATGCACGAAGAATATTTTTCGGTGATATCCTCTTCGCTGTAAACGAAGTCTTTGCCGTCGCGCCTACCCGCAAACGCGCAGTAATATTTATCTCCGCAGACTACTTGAGTATTGCCGTAAGCCATTACGTCCGCCCAGATTTTAAATACGTTGGTGCTGTTGGCGTAATTCATCATATCGGGCGAGAAACCACCGCTGGGGCGCATATTTACCTCTAACGCAACGATATCGCCCTTTTTGCCGATACGCTGGTCGCGCGTTAAGCGGAAAAATTCGAAATGCACGAATCTGTTTTTAACCTTGAACGCCTTTAAGGTTTTTCTGCCGGCCTCGCGCACGTCCGCAAACGGTTCGTTTACGATATAGAAAACGCTGTTATCGTTGTTGTTTACGATATCCATAAGCGAGTTGGGAGTGACGTTGCCCGTTTCAAATACGGGGTTGCCGTCGCCGTCCACTATCGCGTCGTAGGTGTTAACCTCGCCGTCGATATACTCTTCC
This sequence comes from uncultured Clostridia bacterium, assembly GCA_947174975.1. Taxonomy (GTDB): domain Bacteria; phylum Bacillota; class Clostridia; order Christensenellales; family Borkfalkiaceae; genus Coproplasma. The sequence continues at coordinate 3,995 of CAMWLA010000050.1, forward strand.
ATTATGTACTGCACGGGAAGCTTATGTGCTAAAAACTCTCTCAGCGCGGTTTCGTTGTTTATTCTGTGCGTGTCGTTCGCGCCTACGCCGTTATCGGGCTTAACGATTACGGGATAGCCCACCTTTTCAATGAACGACAAACAGCCTTTAAGTCCCTTTACAAGATGATACTGCGCAACGGGTACGCCCGCCTTTTGGTAGTACTTTTTCATTTGGGACTTGAATTTTATTTTCTTTATGTCCCTCTGCCCGAAGCTCGTCTTGACGTTGAATTCCGTGCGAAGCATTGCGTCGCGCTCAAGCCAGAATTCGTTGTTGCTTTCGATAAACTCGATTTTGCCGTATCTGAAAGTAAAGAACGCAACGGCGCGGAACACCTCGTCGTAATTCTGAAGATTAGTTACCCAATAGTATTCCGAAAGCGAATTTTTAAGCTCGTCGGAAATCTGATTATAGGGGCAGTCGCCTATGCCCAAAACGTTGAAACCGTTGTTTTTGAGTTCCCTGCAAAACTTCCAATAATTATCGGGGAAGTCGGGTGAAATAAAAATAAAATTCCTCATTTTTTACTCCTTTTATTTACTTATTATATTATACGGTTATTTTTCGGGTGAATACCCGAGTACTTGCATAAATACGGGAATTTGCCTCTCCCAGCTTGCTTCCGAATGCGTTCCGTCCGCGACGATACGCGCCGTAAGGTTTACGCCCTTTTGAATAAGCGAAGTGGCCGCCGTGCAGAAATTGCTTTTTGCGATACCGCCCTTGTCGAACTCCTTACTGCCGTAGTCCATATACAAAACCGTATCTTTTGCAAAGCTGCTCTTTTGTATAAATTCCGCAAGGTTTGTGCCGAACGCCCAAAGGCTTGGAGACAACGCCGCTCCGCGCGAAAAATACTTGTTGTACTTTGCAAGAGCGTAAAGCGTCATAAGTCCGCCCATTGAGCTGCCCGCTATCGCGGTGTGCGCTCTATCGGGCAAAGTGCGCAGATTTTCGTCGATATAGGGCTTGAATGTTGTGACAAGCCAGTCCATATACTTCTTGCCCTTACCCTTAATCTTTTCGCCGTTTTTAAATGTGAAATCTACGGGCGAATATTCGGACAGCCTTTCGTTGCCCTCGTGGTTGCACTCCACCGCCGCGATAATTACTTGCGTGTTCGTCTTGTTTAAATAATCGGATAGTCCCCAGCTTTTGCCGTAAGTCGCTTCGCTGTCTGAAAAGAGATTATGCCCGTCAAACATGTACATAACGGGATACCGCTTTTCTTCCGTATCGTCGTAATCTTCGGGAAGATATACGTACGCCCTACGCTTTTTCGCGCCGGTTAAAGACGGAATTTCAACCTCCCAGACGTCAACCATTTTCCGCACCCGAATGCTTTTCAAAGAACGCAAGAATATCGTTTTGCACTTGCTCTTTGCAAAAATCGTTTAAAATCTCGTGGCGGCCGCCATCGTAAAGAGTGATGGAAACGTCCTTAATTTCCGCTTCGTCAAACTTCTTCTTTGCCTTTTTAACGCCCTTGCCGTAGTCGCCTACGGGGTCGTCAGCGCCCGCAACGAAGTACACGGGCAAATCTTTCGGAACGCTTTCTATTGTCTTGTGCGAGCAAGCGTCCTTGATTATATTGAAAAGTATATTATAGCCGTTGTTTGTGAACAAGAAGCCGCATAAGGGGTCGGCTTCGTACGCCTTGACGTTATGCTCGTCCACGGACAGCCAGTCGTTTTCCGACTTGTGGGGGAAAAACTTTTTATTGTAGCTTCCGAATGCAAGCTTATAAATCATACTGCTTCTGTTACGCCAGCCGCGGAAAAGCGCGTTAATCTTTACGAACGCAAGCGCAAAGCTTAACGTGAAAATATCCTTAAAGCCCGTACCCATAATCACGGCGCCGTCGAAGTCCTCACCGTAAAGGGAAATATATTTACGGCAGAAAAACGAACCCATGCTGTGACCCAAAATGAAGTAGGGCTTACCCTCGGTCTGCTTTTTAACAGCAAGCTGAAGGGCGCGGATATCGTCAAGAACAATTTGCGTTGAACGCTGTTTATTGAAAAAGCCCAAATCCTCCTCGCTTTTTACCGACTTGCCGTGACCCAAATGATCCTCGGCGCAGACGAGATAACCGTGCTCGTTTAAAAATTCCGCAAACGGCGTGTACCTTTCGGCATACTCGCACATTCCGTGAATAATCTGCACTACTCCTTTAATTTCGCCTTGGGGGCGCCATACGCAAGCGTGGATAGTAGTTTCTCCGTCGTGTGAGGGATAAAAAATATCGTTCATCATTTTTTGTATACCTTTTCGTAAATTATTTTTGCGTTGTCGCGTGAAATCTGTCTTTCGCCGCGTTCTATTTCGTGAACGGCTTTAATTACGGCGTCCGTCACGGGCGTATCCACGCCGAATTTGTTTCCAAGTCTTTTTATGATGCCGTTGATAAATTCAACGTCGCACTTTCTGCCCGCGGAAAGGTCGCAGTACATTCCCGACACGAGGCTTCTGTGACTGCGCATCGCAAAGGGTAATATAAGCCTTGCAAACCACGCCTTTGCCCCGCCGTTGCATTTGAAAATCTGGACGAGGTCGTGCCCTTGCATCGGCGCGATTTCCACACCGCACTCCTGCGCAACTGCAAACGCTTCGTTCATGAGCGCAAGCGCAAGATAACTTGAATACTTATTCCTTGCAACCTGACCGAACTTCATTCCGGTAAGCGCGGAAAGCGGAGAAAATGCGGAATTTATAACCAGCTTTGACCAGCGCGCACTGAAAAAGTTTTCCTCTACCGTGACTTTGCCCGCACATTCGAGATATTCCTTTACGGGTTCTATCCACTTATTGTTTCCGTGCATCGAGCCGAGCACAAAATTCATTTTATCTTTTTTTGAGGTAAGCTCCACTTCACCGAATCCGACCGTCGTTGCGCCCCACGCAACCGCACAACCCAAGCACCTTTTTGCGCCGACCGCCTCGATAACCGAAGGTTCGGGCAAGCCGTTCTGCATTGTGCATATAACGCCGTCGGCTGAAAGATAATCGCGGAGCGTTGCAAGAATTTTTGCATTTTCGCGCTGTTTTGTCATAAGGAAAATTATGTCGTAAACGCCCGTCATTTCGTCGGGAGTGAACGCGTTAACGCGGACGGTAAAATCGGCGTGCCCCAACACGTGCGCGCCTTGCTGTTTCATAGCCTCAACGTGTTCCTTGTTGCGCGTAATAAGATCTATTTGCTTTCCGCTTGCTGCGATAAACGCGCCGAGTATCGTACCCATTGCGCCCGCGCCGTAGATTGCAACCCTCACTTGTTAATCCCCCTATATGCAGTTTCAGCCATAACGGCGTACGCCTTCTCACTCGGATGAAGGTGGTCGCCGCTGTCAAAACCTTCCTTAAACGCGAACGGATTTTCGTCCGATTTAAGGCAACTTTCAAAATCTATACATCCGTCCGCATATGCATTCGAGCGCAAGCGGGCGTTGAATTCGTCTTTCATTTCCTCGCGGAAAGGCGCGTACGTGCGCCAGCCGTATATCGGCAGAAGCGTGCCGAGAAATACCTTTAATTTGCGTTTCTTTGCAAGCGAAACGTAATATTTTATCCCTTCTTCCAACTCGTCGACAGTCGGTAAATCGGACATAGGGCGGAAAGGGTTTACCTCTTCGCCTACCGGGTGGATAATATCGTTTATGCCTTGCTGGATAATTACCGTGTCGGCTCCGCTGACGGAAGAAATTTCACGCTCGAAACGTCTCTTTCCGCAAAGTCCGTAGCTTTCGTAGGTGATACACTTGTATTCGCGAAGCACCCTCGTTCCGCTTGCCGCGCGGCGGATAACCGCAACCGCGTTGCCCTCGTCTTGCATAAACTTCATTGCAAGATAGTCGGGCCAGCTCTGCGAGGTTATAGAATCGCCGTAACAAATTATACAGCGGCATCTATCTTCGGTAAATAAGTCTATTCCCGTTAAAAAATAGTAGGTTGAAAGCGTGCGGGTATAATCAAGCGGAAGAACGCTTGCGCGCGTCGCGTCGCCGACCGAGAAAAAGCCTTTTGATAAAGGCCCCGTCACCACCACACCCGAACGCATTAGCGTGCAGTCCTTTAAATATATGCTTACGGCAACGGTTTCCTTCGCCTTTATTGAAAAATCGATTTCGTCGGAAAATATTTCTTTCCCCGCGCCTACCGTCACGGAAGTTTTGCCCGAAAAAGTGACCTCTTTCAAGCCGTTTAAATTAATTTCTCTGTCCGCTGCGGCTAAGGCTACGGTAACCTTTTCGAAAGTAACGGGTTCGGTTCCGCAGAAATTAGAAAAGTGTAACCTCAGCTTATTTCCGCCGAACGCGCAAGTTGCAAGATACCGCAAGGTAATATTC
>CAMWLA010000051.1 GCA_947174975.1 uncultured Clostridia bacterium
ATATACTGGTAATTTTGTATGTTTAATGAAACGCAGCTGAACAATTTTCATAACACAACCGATTGTTTTGCTTATGAATTTTTCGGCTGTCATAAAGTATCGGAATCTGAATATATTTTCAGAGTATGGGCTCCACACGCCAAGTCAGTCAGCTTAATCGGGTCATTTAACGACTGGAATGAATACGAGATGAAAAGGCTTTCAGATAATGAAAGTTTTGAAATTTCAGTCAAAGCAAAAGTAGGGGATACTTATAAATTTTGTATAATTACTAAAGACGGACGAAAGCTTTATAAAGCCGACCCCTTTGCATTTTCTTCGAATTTACCTAATTCGGTTGCGTCTAAAATCACCGAACTGCCGTTAACTGAACATTATAAAAGAGAAACTGCGGCGGATCAGCCGATTAATATCTATGAAGTTAACTTGCTTTCGTGGCGTAGAGAAAAAGATAATTCGTATTATACTTACGAAAAACTGAAAAAAGCCTTAGTGCCGTACGTTAAAAGAATGGGGTATACACACGTTGAGTTAATGCCTATTACGGAATTTCCTTTTGACGGATCGTGGGGGTATCAAGTTACGGGATACTTTTCGGTAACCTCAAGATTAGGAACACCTAAACAGTTCAAAGAACTTATTGACGCATTTCACGACAACGGTATAAAAGTTATTCTTGACTGGGTTCCGGCTCATTTCCCGAAAGACGACTGGGGGCTTTATGAATTCGACGGGCAACCGCTATATGAAAGTCCTCTATATGATAGAATGGAGCTCCCGATATGGGGAACGCGCAGATTCGATTTCGGACGACGGGAAGTTGATAACTTTTTGTTATCCTCGGCAGCTTTTTTCTTAAATACGTTTAACATTGACGGACTTAGGGTTGATGCTGTCGCTTCAATGATTTACCTTGATTATAACAAATGCGGGAACTTCACCCCTAATAAATTCGGCGATAACAGAAATCTTGAAGCAATAAACTTTTTGCAAACTCTAAACATTGAAATTAAAAAGCATTTCCCAAACGTTTTAATGATAGCGGAAGAGTCAACCGTTTTTCCGGTAACAAAATCCGTTTCCGACGGCGGATTAGGGTTTGACTATAAATGGAATATGGGTTGGATGAACGATACACTGTTTTATTGCAGACAAGATCCTTATTTCAGAAATTATCACCACGATAAAATTACGTTTTCACTTATGTACGCCTTTTCGGAACGCTTTATTTTGCCGCTTAGTCACGATGAGGTCGTTCACGTAAAGGGTTCAATAGTCAATAAAATGCCCGGTGAATATTCGGACAAGTTTGCGGGTGAACGAGCACTGCTCGGATATATGTATGCGCATCCCGGAAAAAAGCTAAATTTTATGGGATATGAAGTAGCCCAATTCAAAGAGTGGGACTATAAATCTGCAATAGAATTTGATTTACAAAAGTTTGAAAAACACCGCAAAATGAGGACTTTTGTCAAAGCTTTAAATATGTTTTATAAAGCAAATAAACCGCTTTATGAAATTGAAGATAGCTGGGACGGGTTTGAATGGCTTGTAGTTGATGACAAAGTAAACAATCTTTTAGCTTTCACCAGATATTCAAAAAGCGGCAAAAGTATTACCGCCGTAATTAATTTTTCGGGAATTGATTTACTTAAATACAGCATAGGAATATCAGAGGGAAGATATCGCGTAGTTTTTAATACCGACAGTAAACCGTTCGGCGGAGAAGGAAGAATAAATAGAAGAATTTATAAAACTGTAAAAAAATCAAGTCACAGCAAGGAAAATTCTATTATTATAGATATTCCTAAGCTTACTTGCATTTATTTAGAAAAAGAAAATTAAACTTTGGAGGCTTTTCTCAATGCTTAGAAAAAAAGAATGCGTTGCTATGCTGCTTGCGGGCGGACAAGGAAGCAGACTTTACGCTTTGACAAACAATATAGCAAAACCGGCAGTAGCTTTCGGCGCCAAATACAGAATTATTGACTTTCCTTTGTCAAACTGTATCAATTCCGGAATAGATACCGTCGGAGTGCTTACACAGTATCAGCCGTTAGTACTCAACGAATACGTCGGAAACGGACAGCCGTGGGATCTTGACAGAACGTTCGGGGGCGTGCATATTCTTTCCCCGTACGAAGCAAAGACTGATACGTCGTGGTATAAAGGCACGGCAAACGCTATCTATCAGAATATAAGATTTATGAAAATGTATGATCCCGAATACGTTTTAATACTTTCGGGTGACCACATTTATAAAATGGATTATGATAAGATGCTTGCGGCGCATAAAAAGGCAAAAGCCGACTGCACGATTGCTTGTATGGAGGTTCCTATAAAGGAAGCTTCAAGATTCGGTATTTTGAATACTAAGCCGGACGGAAGCATTTATGAATTTGAAGAGAAGCCCGCCAAGCCCAAGAGCAACCTTGCTTCAATGGGTATTTATATCTTTACCGCGTCAAAACTTTTCAAATATCTCGAACTTGACGAAGCGGATCCCAATTCCGAAAAAGATTTCGGCAAAAACGTTTTACCGGCAATGCTGAATGCGGGTGAAAAAATGTTCTCATACAGATTTGACGGATATTGGAAAGACGTTGGCACCATAGCTTCACTTTGGGAAGCAAATATGGACCTTTTAGGCACCGTTCCCAAATTTGATTTGAGAGACAGTGAGAGGGTGATACACTCAAGAAGTCCGTTAGCACCTCCCGCACATATTGAGGGTGAGGTTATCAACTCAATTGTTGCAACCGGTTGCGAGATCAACGGTAAAGTTGTAAACTCCGTTATCGGAACCGACTGCATTATCGAAAAGGGTGCAGAAGTGACAGATTGCGTACTTATGGGCAATACCGTAGTTAAATCCGGCGCTAAACTCAACTATGCAATTATCGATGAGGACGTTAACATAGGCGAAAATGCTGTAATCGGCGCACCGCGCGAGGTCGCAAGTAAAATTGATGGTAAAACGAGCGGTATAGTCGTCCTCGGTAGGGGCGTTAACGTTAAAAAGAACGGTAAAGTCGATGCCGGCGAAATAGTAGATAAAAACGTATAAGGGAGAGATAAAATGGCTTCAACAGTTGGTGTAATTTTTTCAAGTTTAAACGAACGGAATATTCCCGAGCTGACCAGAGTAAGGTCGGTTGGTTCGATACCTTACGGCGGAAGATACCGCTTAGTAGACTTTGCCCTTTCGAATATGGTCAATTCCGGTATTACCACGGTAGGAATGGTAACAAAAAATAATTATCAATCGCTTATGGATCATTTGGGTTCAGGCAAAAACTGGGATCTTGCAAGAAAAGAGGGCGGGTTGATTTTGCTTCCTCCTTATAGCGACGATAGCGAAACGCTTTATAATAACCGCCTTGAAGCACTAAAAGGCGCAACGGCTTTCTTAAAAAAGGCAAAACAAGACTTCGTTGTACTTGCCGACAGCGACGCGGTATATAAGCTTGATTACAGCAAAGTAATCGACTACCATATTAAGAAAAACGCCGATATAACAATGGTTTATCACGAACATGAAATTAAGCAAACTCATTATTATATCACGTTTGATACAAATAAGGACGGAAGGATAACCGAGCTTGAAATTAATCCTTCTGCAAGCGGAGTGCAAAAGAACTATATAAACGTTATGGTTGCACGCACTTCGTTCCTTTTGGGACTGATTCAGAAAGCAATTCAGTGCGGATATACAAGCTTTGGAAAAGATATTTTAAGTCCCAGCGTTAAAACGCTGAAGCTTTACGGGTATAAACACGAAGGGTATTATAAAAACATAGACTCTCTCGAATCTTTCTTTAAAGCAAATTATGATTTGCTCAATAAAGATATAAGAAACGAAATTTTCGGCGCCCGAGACGTTTATACTAAAGTTAACGACAGTGCCCCCGCAAAATTTACCGAAACTGCGAAGGTGAAAAATTCACTTATTTCAGACGGTTGTTTCATCGAGGGAACAGTTGAAAACTGTATCCTTTTCAGAGGGGCAAAAATAGGGAAGGGGTCCGTACTTAAAAACTGCATTATATTCTCCGAAAATATTGTAGGAGAAAATTGCAATCTGCAATACGTTGTAAGCGATAAGGATTGTATTATTACCGACAACAGAGTTTTGGCGGGGTGCGAAGCACAGCCCTATTTTATCAATAAAGGTACGAGAATATAGTAGGAGAAGACTAATGGCAACAGCTAAATCTACCAAAACCACAACTAAAACAACGGCGAAAACGACTAAGAAATCTCAAACGACTAATAAAAATATAAAGAAAATTTTATTCGTTGCATCCGAATCTACTCCGTTTATCGCGACTGGCGGACTTGCAGAAGTAATCGGCTCACTGTCAAAAGCGCTTTCAGATACCAAAAAGTTTGACGTTAGCGTTGTCATTCCTCTGTTTTCCGACATAAAAAGAGAGTATAGAGATAAGTTTACATATTTAGGCAATATATACGTACACCTTGCGTGGCGTAATCAGTATTGCGGAATATTCTCCTACATAAAAGACGGCGTCACGTTCTACTTTATAGATAACGAATATTACTTCAAGCGTCCCGGCTGCTACGGGTATTTTGATGACGGTGAAAGATTTGCCTTCTTTTCAAAATGTGTTTTGGAAATTATGCCGTTCCTTAATTTCTATCCCGACGTTATGCACTGCCACGACTGGCAGGCAGCACTTGCAGCAATTTATCTCAAAACGAATTATTGTTTCAGAGAAGAGTATCAGTTTATTAGGGCACTCTTTACGATACATAACATAGAGTATCAAGGACAATATTCCTTAGATTTACTTTGCGATTTATTCGATATTTTCGGCGAATACCGCTACTTAGTAGAATATAAAGATTCGATAAACCTAATGAAGGGTGCAATCGAGTGCAGTGAAAGGTTCTCTACCGTAAGCCCGAGATATGCGCAAGAAATAAAAGAAGCATATTTTGCGCACGGACTTGAAGATATCGTTCGTAGAAACGAATTCAAGTTAAAAGGAATTTTAAACGGTATTGACGACGTTGGATACAATTGCGCAACCGACAGTCATCTTTTTGCGAACTTTACACCGGACGATTTTTCAAACAAGGCAGTATGCAAAAAGGAACTTCAAAAAATGCTGTCATTACCGCAAAATCCCGATACGCCAATTATTTCAATGGTGAGTCGACTTGTTTCCCATAAGGGACTTGATCTGGTTACTGCTGTTATAGAAGAAGTATTGCAAGACGACGTTCAAGTAGTAATTTTAGGTACGGGCGATGCTCATTTTGAAGGATATTTCCGTGATCTTGCAAGAAGATATCCCAATAAATTGAGTGCAAATATCGTATTTAACGGTGATTTATCAAGAAAAATATATTCCGGTTCGGATATTTTCCTTATGCCGTCCAAATCAGAGCCTTGCGGTCTCTCACAAATGATTGCATGTAGATACGGAACCGTTCCAATCGTCAGAGAGACGGGAGGACTATACGACAGCATTAAACCGCTTGAAAACGGTTATACGTTTACAAATTATAATGCGCACGATATGCTCTATGTTATTAGGCAAGCGATTTCCGATTATAAAAACAAGCAAGAGTGGGCAAAACTTATGCATAGAGCCGCGACAACAGATTTCAGCTGGGGACATTCGGCAAAAGATTATGAAGCTCTCTATTATGATATGCTTAAATAAATTTTACTTTTTAGGAGAACGAAATGAATAGTACTATTACAGAAAAGGAAATAAAGGATCTAATTAAAGATAAGCTTGCAAGATATTTCGGTGTCAGCCAAGTTGAAGCTTCAAAAGATCAGATATACAAAGCAGTAGTTATGTCCGTAAGGGATATAATGCTGCAAAAACGCCAGCAATTTCATAAAAAAATAAAAGCTAAGCGTGCAAAAAGAGTATATTATCTTTGTATGGAGTTTTTGCTCGGCCGTTCGCTTAAAAACAGCCTCTACAACTTGAGTTTAACTTCCGCTTATGAAAAAGCAGTGTCTGCTTACGGGCTTAATCTTGAGGATTTGTATGAGCTTGAACCCGACGCCGGTCTTGGTAACGGCGGTTTAGGCAGACTTGCGGCTTGTTTTTTAGATGCGCTTGCAACGGGCAATTATCCCGCAATGGGCTACTCGCTCAGATATGAATACGGTTTATTCAAGCAGAAGATAGTGGACGGTTGGCAGATGGAGCTTCCCGATGCGTGGCTCCCCGGCGGTGAAGCTTGGCTGACGCAAAGAACTGACAAGTCGTTTATAGTAAGGTTTGGCGGACAAATAGAGGAGAAGTGGACGGCAAACGGACTTGAAACAAATTATATAAATTGTAAAGAAATCCAAGCAGTTGCTTACGATTTGATGGTTTCGGGAAAAAACAGCGAAGCTGTATCGGTTTTAAGGCTTTGGAAAGCTAAACCCGTACAAGATTTCAATATGAAACTGTTCTCTCAAGGTGATTATTATCAAGCAATGAGCGAAGATAACGAAGCAGACCTCTTAACAAAGGTTTTATATCCGTCGGATAATCATACAGCTGGTAAATCGCTTAGATTAAAGCAACAGTATTTCCTTTGTTCGGCATCTATTCAGAATATTATTCAAGATCATAAACACAGATACGGCGATTTAAGAGATCTTCCCAAGCTTGCCGCAATACATTTAAACGATACCCATCCCGCATTGGCCATTCCCGAACTTATGAGAGTACTGGTGGACGAATATTTCTACGATTGGGATCAAGCATGGGCAATTACAACGGCAACGTGTGCCTATACTAACCATACGGTTATGGCGGAAGCGCTTGAAACTTGGTCTGAAGATTTAGTTGCAAGAACCATACCGAGAATACATCTGATTATAAAAGAAATTAACAGAAGGCTCTGTGAACAGTTGTGGAATAAATTCCCCGGAGAATGGGCAAAGATTTCACGCATGTCGATTATCGAACACGACCGCATTAAGATGGCAAATCTGTGTATTTACGGCGGCCACAGTGTAAACGGAGTGTCTGCGCTTCACAGCGAAATCATTAAGAATTCTGTATTTAAAGATTTCCATGACTTCACACCGGAAAAGTTTACAAACGTTACGAACGGTATTGCACACAGAAGATGGTTAAATCAGTCAAACCCCGAACTTTCTGAATTAATTGCAGATTGCATCGGCTCTGGATTTGAATTAGATGCTTCAAAACTTGCAGAGTTTAAGAAGTTTGAAGACGATAAAACTGTACTTGACAGATTAGATAAAATTAAAGCGTTAAAGAAACAGCAATTTGTTGATTACGCAAAGAAAAAACAAGGACTTATAATTAATCCCGATTCAATATTTGACGTGCAAGCAAAACGACTTCACGAATACAAGCGTCAGCTTCTTAACGTTTTAAATATTATAGACGTGTACCTTGACTTACTGGATAATCCCGATAAAAACGTTGTTCCCAAAACATATATCTTCGGAGCCAAAGCAGCGCCGGGATATGATATGGCAAAGAAAATAATCAAGCTTATCAATTACCTCGCCGAAGACATCAAGAAAAATCCTAAAATACACGACAAATTGAACGTTGTATTTATGGAAGACTACAACGTTACTATGTCTGAAAAACTTATGCCTGCATCTGAAATATCAGAACAGATTTCACTTGCCGGTAAAGAAGCAAGCGGTACCGGTAATATGAAGTTTATGATAAACGGCGCTTTGACTATCGGAACTCTTGACGGCGCTAACGTTGAAATGGCACAAGCTGTCGGTAAAGAAAACATTTATATATTCGGTTTAAAATCCGATGAAGTTGAACAGATTTGGCAAGCCGGATACAATGCAAGCAAATATTACAACGAATCACCGCGTTTAAGACGAATAATCGAAGCGTTGATTATCGGCTTTAACGGTGAACATTTTACCGATATTGCAAATTATCTTTTGACTGAATCGCCGGTAGCTGACCCTTATATGTGTATGGCTGATTTCAATGCATATAGTTCAACGCAGCAAAAACTTTCGAAACTCTATTCAAAAGATAAATTATCTTGGAATCAGAAATCATTAAGAAATATTGCGGCGGCCGGTCTATTTGCAGCCGACAGAGCAGTAAAAGATTACGTCGAAAACATTTGGCACTTAAAATCTCTCAGCTCTGAGAAATAATATAAAGATTTAGAAATCGGGGTTTTTACCCCGATTTTTTGTACTATGTCTGACATAATCGACTTTTTTTGAGGTTTTTTTAGGAGTTTTATATTAGTAAAACACTAATTCCTTAAATTACAGATT